>JBARBX010000820.1:0-6105 GCA_049793535.1 Steroidobacteraceae bacterium
GCTACAACGCGATTGGATAGAACGGCAGGGTGCCCGGCCGAGAGCTGCAGCGGCCGCCCGGCCGAGCTACGCGGCGGACGGGAAATCGTCGATGGAGTGCGCCGGTCTCGGGTGCGGCGGTGTGTCACCCATGGCCCGGCCGAGGCCCTCATCGAACACGCGCCGCAATCGGCCGTCGATTGCCTCGCGGGCTCGAAACACCCGCGAACGCACAGTTCCAATCGGACTCGACATGGCCAAAGCGATCTGCGAGTAGCGGAGTCCCTGGAACTCGCGCAATACTATCGCCCTGCGCTGATCTTCACCGAGCGCCTCTATCGCGCCATTGACTGCGCTGCGGATCTCTTCAGTCAACGCAAGGTCCTCCGGCGTGTCCAGTTCGGCGGCGCCTTCGTCGAATCCGACTTCGTTCGCGGCAAGAGTGTTGAATACGCTTGCATCGCGCGCGCGCAACGACAGGACGGTCTTCGCCGAGTTGACCGCGATCCGATGCAGCCACGAATAGAAAGCAGAATCTCCGCGGAAATGCGGCAGCCCCGAGAACGCCCTGATGAAAGTATTCTGCACCGCATCTTCGGCGTCGTCGCGATTGCGCGTGTAGCGCATCGACAGCTTCAGCACGCGGTGCCGGTATTTGCGCACCAGCCCATTGAACGCGCCGTGGTCGCCGGATTGGGCGCGCCGCACGAGAGTTCGATCGCAGGAACCCGACTCCGCGATCAATTCCCGCCCCGGTGGGCGCCGCGGCCGCTCCGGGCCGTTCGCAAGGCACGGTTCTTTGGTATCTGCGAGTTGCATCATCATGGCTGTCAGATTGCGGCACTCAGATTAAAGCCCCCCTAACGCCGCATTAGAAAAGGCGTGCGCAGTTCTCATTTGTGATCAGACCACACCTGCGGGGGCGGACGGACGGCGCGGAAATCTGACTCGGAAGGTGCTGCCGGATCGCAGATCGCTCTGCACGTCGATCTCGGCGCCATGGGCCGTGCAAATCGATTTTACGATCGACAATCCGAGCCCGGCGCCGCCGTCTTCACGCGATCGCGCCTCGTCGACCCGAAAGAACCGGTCGAATACATGCGGCAGGGCCGACGGCGGAATGCCGACACCGGTGTCCGATATCTCCAGGACGCTGCCGCTGTCATCGGAGTCGGTGCGCAGCGCGACGTCTCCGCCGCGGCGAGTGAACCTGATCGCATTGTCCAGAAGATTGACGATGATCTGCTTGAGCCGCGCCGGGTCCCCTCGGACCACGGCGTTTCCCATCGCCGTCAAGTCGATGTCGATACCGCGGTCCTCCGCCATGAGGCGCATCTGTTCGGCGGTATTCCGCGCCAAATCCGCCAGGTCCACATCGATCCAACTGCCGCGCGTTTCGCCGGCGTCGAGCCGCGACAGCACCAGTAGTCCGGAAACCAGATGCTCCAAACGCGCAACTTCTTCCAGAACGCTGCCGACCCGCTCGCGCACCTCGCTCGGGCTCAACTGGGATTCATGGGTCAGCTCCTGCAATTCACCCTTGATCACCGTCAGCGGCGTGCGCAGCTCATGCGAGGCATCCGCCAAGAATCGGCGCGAAGTCTGCACCGAGTCCCGCAACCGTCCCAACATGTTGTTGAGCGCGATCGACAAGCGTTCGAGCGCATCACCGCTCTTCGCGACAGGAAGCCGCAGGGTCAGGTTCTGCAGGCTCATTTCCTCGGCGGTCTGCGACAGGCGATCGACCGGTCGCAGTGCCCGGGTTACCAGCCAGTAGCCGCCGGCCGCGGCGCAAACAATGAGTATCGGCAGCAGCAATGCAAGCAGATCCAAGAGCCGGTTCAGCACCTCTTCCATGGATAGGATCGAGATGCCCAATTCGACCAAGTAATGGCCCGAAAGCGCACTCACCGGCGTCGCGCGAATCATCAGGTGCTGGTCGCTCACGGTTGCAGTGACCGGCGCCGCGGCGGCGATCGTGTTTGGCAACGCGGCGTCGCTCACCGTGGCGGGATCGAAGCTGCGATTCGCGGGCATGCCGGATCGAAAGACCAGGGTTCCCGGCATGCGGGTCACCCTCACGAAACGGTTGTTGAATTCCGGCGCGACCCGGGTATCGATCTCACGGGCAATCGCCGCGTCGGACGCATCGGCCGGAGCCTGCGTGAGAATCTGCACGATTTGCGTCGAGCGCCGGCTCAACGAATCGCGCAGATTCGCGCGCAGATAATGCTGCAAGCCGAAGAACGTACCAGCCCCCACGAGAACGAATGTCGTGCCCAAGAGCAGGGTGTACCAGGCACCCAATCGGAACGCGAGCGAGTGAGGATTCATTCGAGGCGGGCGGGCCGATCCGGCTCCGCCTCGCGCACGCAATAACCCACGCCGCGCACCGTGTGGATGAGCTTGACCGGAAACGGCTCGTCCACCTTTCTGCGCAGGTAACGAACGTAGACATCCACGATTTTCGTCACTCCCTCGAAGCTCTGATCCCACACGTGATTGAGAATCATGGTCCTCGAGAAGACACGGCCGGGCGAGCACAGTAGATATTCGAACAGCGCGTATTCCTTCGCCGTGAGGTCGATGCGGCGGCCGTCGCGCCTCACCATTTGGGTCAGCCGATTCAGTTCCAGATCGGCTATGCGCAGCACGTCGATCCGCTCGACGGGCGTGCGCCGCAACAGGGCCTTTATCCTAACCAGCAACTCCGCGAAATCGAACGGCTTCGTCAGGTAATCGTCGGTCCCCGCCTCGAAGTGCGACACCTTGTCCTCGATCGCGTCGCGCGCCGTGAGCACCAGAACGGGGAGCGACGGATGAGACTGGCGGACTCGACGCAGCAACTCCGTACCGCTCAAAATCGGAAGCATCAAGTCGAGTACGAGCAGATCGTATGCGTACGAATTGACGTAACTCTCGCCTTCCCGGCCGTTGCCCGCCAGATCGACGGCAAATCTTTCCGCGCGCAAGCCGCGGGCGACGAACTCCGCGAGCTTGCGATCATCTTCGACAATGAGTATGCGCACGGTGAGGTCCTCGATTCGGCATTTCAGAGAGTTCCCATTAGAGATCCGTTAGATCAACATTAGAACGCTCTAACGCAGTCCGCTTATTACGCGCGCACCTTTGTTAAATGCAAGCGTTCCCGCAGCAGAACCTGGAACCACGCGCGAATCGTCGAGTCAAATCCTGTACAGAATTTGCGAAACGACGCGTCGACCTTCGCGCGCGATTCGAGGTGACCGATATGCGTACTCGACCAATGTTCTTGATCCTCGCCGCAAGCTTGACTCTGATCGCGGCAGGATCTTCCGGTGTCGCCCTCGCCCATACGGGCGGCGGCGGTTCACACGGTGGCGGCGGTGGCCACGCCGGGGGATTTCACGGCGGAGGCGGCATGCACGGCGGCGGCTTTCACGGCGGCGGTTGGCGCGGTGGCGGATGGCGCGGTGGCGGCCACGGCGGCGGATGGTACGGACGGAGCTACGGCCGCGGCTGGTACGGAGGCGGATACTACGGCTGGGGACTGGGTTACGGCCTGCTCTTCGCGACGCTTCCCTGGAATTACGACACCTACTATTGGGACGGCGAGCCGTACTACTACGCCGACGACGTCTACTATCAGTGGGACGGCGACGCGGGCCAGTACGAGACTGTCCCTGCTCCGGCCGGCCTCGAGAACGAAGTGCAGACCCAGCCGCCGGTGATGCATGAATTGTTCGTGTATCCCAAGGGCGGCCAGACGAACGAACAATTGGCGCGCGATCGAGAGGAATGCCATCAGTGGGCGGTCGCCCAATCCGGATTCGATCCGAAGGCGGTTGCGCCGCCCGCCCAGGGCACACCGCCCGCCCAGGGCACACCGCCCGCCCAGGGCACGCCGCCCACTCAAGGAACGGCGGCCGCGGCTGGAACGACCACGGCGAAATCCCTGGGCGCCAAGGGATCGGACTACCTGCGGGCCGAGGGCGCCTGTCTCACGGGCCGCAATTACAGCGTGGAGTAACTATGACGATCTGTCTGGATGGCTAGGTCCGCAGCAGCCAGGGGCGCCGGTCACGGGGCCGAACTGCTCAGCGCGCGCCGGAAGGCGGCGATGATGGCGGGCTGCGGCCGGCGGATCGCGGGCACCGCCTGATAGTTCTGCCAGCCGCCGCCAAGACTCTTGTAGAGCTGCACGAACTGCTCTCCCTGGGCCACCTGAGCTTCCGCGTACTGCTCTTGCAGATCGTAAAACTGCCGCTCGGCATCGACGACGTTGAGAAAATCCGTCAATCCGCGGTTGTATCGAGCCGTCGCCAAATCGACGGCGCGCTGGCCCGCGAGCATCGCCGTGCTCAACTGCTGCATACGCGCGTCTAGTGCCTCATAGGCATCCAGAGAAGTATCCACCTGCTGCACGGCGTTCAGGATGGTCTTGCGGTAAGTGACCAGGCTGGCACGCGCCTCCAAGTGGGCAATGTCGACCAACGCATCGATCGCTCCGAAGTCCAGCAGCGGCCATTCGGCTCCCGGCCCGAATGACCAGATGTGCTTGCTGACGCTCGGGGTGGTTCCCCAACCCTGCCCCTGCGTGCCGACCGCACCGACGAGGGCCACTTGAGGGAATAGGTCCGCGGTTGCGACGCCGATTCGCGCCGTGGCCGCAGCGAGTTCGCGCTCTGCTTCCATGATGTCTGGGCGGCGCTTCAACAGATCGAGCGGAACCCCGGGCGGGGCGGGCGCGGGCATCGATGGAATGAGATCGGGTCTCGAGAGTTCTTTGAGCATGTTCTCGGGATACTCTCCGACCAGCACCGCCAGGGTGTACTGCGCGGCGTTCACTTCGGCTTCCACCGGGGCGATCTCCGCCTCCAATGTTGCAAGCTCCCGGGTTGCAAGCTGTAAGTCCAGCTCGTTGGTGATGCCGCGCTGATATCGAATGGTGACGATGCGCAGCGACTCGCGCAGCACATCGCTCGCCTTGTGTAAAATTCCGGCGCGAACCTGAAGTCCGCGCAAATCGACGTAGGCGCGCACCACATCGGCGACGACCGAGGTGAGCACCCCGTAGCGGGCGGCGCGTGCCGCTTGTGTGTCGGCCCGGGCCGCCTCGAACTCCCGGCGGTACTTGCCGAACAGATCGAGTTCCCAAACCGAGTCGAATCCCGCGATCGTATTGATGTGCTGCAGGCCGGCGCCATTGTCCGCGGACCTGAGCTCCGTATCGGCACGCCCCTTGGTAAGGTCGCTTCCCGTGCCGCGCCCCGCGGCGGCGCTGGCGTCGACGTCGGGCAGCGCGTATCCGACGACCACCGCTTCGTAGGTGCGCGCCTGTTGCAACCGGTCCAGCGCGATCTCCACGTCCGGATTGGATTTCACGGCGCGATCGACCAGTGAGTCCAGTTCCGCGTCGTTCAATGCCCGCCACCAGGCCGCCATATCCGGAACCGGTGCCGCGGCCACGGTGCCTGCCGGCGTCGCGCCAACCTTTGCCGCAAAATTCGGCGGCTCGTCAGGTTGCGGTGTGCGGTAACTCGGGCCCACCGCGCAGGCCGTCAAGGCGGCGGCGAACCCAAGAACCATCAATCGTGAGATGTTCATCGGGTCTCAGCGCGCGCCTGCAGGGATTTGTCGGCGGCATCGGGCGCGTCGATCGCGACCGTCTGGCCGGGTGCGAGCTGGCTGCTGATGTTCAGCACCAGCTTGTCTCCCGGCGTCACGCCCGAGGCCAATTCGACCAGGCTGCCGTTGTCTCGGGCGATCGTGACATCTGCGAATCGAATCTTGCCGCTCGCGTCGACCTGCGCGACCTGGGTGCCGGAGGCGCGGAATATCAATGCGGCGGCAGGCACTTCGACCAATCCTCGAGGCTGCAGCCGGAACGCGACGTTCACGTACATGCCGGGCACCAGCAGATGCTCGGCGTTCGGCATGTCCACCTCCACCCGCATGGTGCGGGCCTGCGCATTGATCGACTCCGCGGATCGGACTATCTTCCCGGAAAAGACGCCGCCGACGGCGCCGGTTGCGCGTATCTCCGCCGGCACGCCGGGTCTCATCAGTTCTCCGGAAGCACTCTGCGGGACGTCGATGAAAATGCGCAGCGGGTCGGTCTGCGCCATGCGATACAGGGGCGTGGTC
>JBARBX010000821.1:0-2189 GCA_049793535.1 Steroidobacteraceae bacterium
GTCTTCGCCGATCTCGACCGGCAACAGATCCGGATCCGGGAAGTACCGATAGTCGTTGGCCTCTTCCTTGGAACGCATCGCACGGGTCTCGTCCTTGTCCGAGTCGTATAGCCGCGTTTCCTGAACCACGCTGCCGCCGCTCTCGAGCAGGTCGATCTGGCGCGCGACTTCGTGCTGGATCGCCTTCTCGACGAAGCGAAAAGAGTTCAAATTCTTGATTTCGGCGCGCGTGCCGAATTTCTCCCTGCCCCTGGGGCGCACCGACACATTGGCGTCGCAGCGGAAGGACCCCTCCTGCATATTGCCGTCGCAGATTTCGAGGTAGCGCACCAGAGTGTGAATTTTCTTCATGTACGCCACGGCCTCCTTGGCGGAGCGCATGTCGGGCTCGGAGACGATCTCGAGCAGCGGCGTGCCCGCGCGATTCAGGTCGATGCCGGTGCCTGCGCCCAGGCCCTCGTGCAGGGACTTGCCCGCATCTTCCTCGAGGTGCGCGCGGGTGATGCCGATGGTCTTCACCGCGCCGTCATCGAGCATGATGGCGAGCTTGCCCTGCTTGACCACCGGAAGCTCGTACTGGCTGATCTGATAGCCCTTCGGCAAATCGGGATAGAAGTAATTCTTGCGCGCGAATACCGAGCGGCGCGCCACCTCGGCGCCGATGCTCAGGCCGAATTTGACCGCCATGCGCACGGCTTCCCGGTTCAGCACCGGCAGCACGCCCGGATACGCCAAGTCGACCAAGTTGGCCTGGGTGTTCGGGGGCGCGCCATACGCCGTCGCCGACCCGGAGAAAATCTTCGACTGCGTGGCGAGCTGCGCGTGAATTTCCAGCCCGATGACTACTTCCCAGTCGCTCATTGCTGGTACCCGCGGGGCGTCTGCTTGTGCCACTCGGTGGCCGTTTGGTAGCGGTGCGCCGCGTTCAGGAGCTTAGCTTCCGAGAAGTGCGGGCCGATGAGCTGCAAGCCCATGGGCAACCCATCGACGAATCCGCAGGGCAGCGACAGCCCCGGCAGCCCGGCGAGATTCGCGCCGATGGTGTAGATGTCGTTCAGGTACATGGTGATGGGATCGTCGACCTTGGCGCCAATGGCAAAGGCCGGCGTGGGCGTGGTCGGCCCGATCAGCAGATCGGCCTGCGCGAAGGCGGCGCGAAAATCGTCGGTGATCAGGCGCCGCACCTTCTGCGCCTTCAGATAGTAGGCATCGAAATATCCGGCCGACAATACGTAGGTGCCCGTCATGATGCGCCGCTTGACCTCGGCGCCGAATCCCTCGCCTCGCGACCGCTTGTACAGGTCGAGCAAGTCCTTGGGGCTCTGGCAGCGATGGCCGAAACGCACGCCGTCGAAGCGCGAAAGATTCGAGGAGCACTCGGCCGGCGCCACCACATAGTAGGTGGGCACCGACAGCGGCAGGTGCGGCAAGCTGACTTCCACCGTCTGTGCGCCGAGGCTTCTGTAGATCTTCAACGCATCGTGAATCAGCGCCGCGTTGCGGGCCTCCAGCCCGTCGAAGAACTCGCGCAGCAGCCCGATCTTGAGGCCCGCAAGGGGCTGGTCCAGCGCCGCGGAATAATTCGGGACGGGGGTATCGATGCTGGTCGAGTCCTTCGGATCGAACCCGGCCATGACCTCGAGGACGATGGCCGCATCCTCGGCGGAGCGGGCGAGGACACCGGCTTGGTCGAGGC
Organism: Steroidobacteraceae bacterium; assembly: GCA_049793535.1. GTDB lineage: Bacteria > Pseudomonadota > Gammaproteobacteria > Steroidobacterales > Steroidobacteraceae > Bog-1198. Next base: position 1,697 of record JBARBX010000821.1, read on the forward strand.
TGGAGGCGAACGCGATCATTCCAAAGCGCGACACACGTCCATAGGTGGGTTTGACGCCCGTCACACCGGTGAGCGCCGCCGGCTGGCGAATCGAACCGCCGGTGTCGGTGCCGGTGGTGAATACCGCCAGGCGCGCCGCGGCGGCGGCGGCCGACCCGCCCGAGGACCCGCCGGGCACTTTGGCGGTATCCCAGGGGTTCCTGACCGGACCATAAAAACTGGTCTCGTTGGAGGAGCCCATGGCGAACTCGTCCATGTTGGCCTTGCCCAGCATGACGCTGCCGGCCTCCTTGAGCAGCCTCACCACCGTCGCGTCGTAGGGCGCTATGAAGTTGTCCAGCATGCGCGACCCGCAACTGGTGCGCACCCCGTCCGTACAGAAAATATCTTTATGAATGAGGGGGATGCCGAGCAGCACCCCCTGCTCGCCGGCGGCTCGGCGGGCATCAGCCGCCGCCGCCTCCGCGAGCGCCTGTTCGGCGGTGACGGTAAT
>JBARBX010000822.1:0-6893 GCA_049793535.1 Steroidobacteraceae bacterium
CCTGTATGCATGTCAGAGAATGAAGAGAATGACGGACAGCAACCGATCCAACGTGTCATCGGCCGTCGTGTTTCACCGCCGTTCGGACGCTTTCCGAGCGCTGCTGCACGAGCGGCAATGGATGCCAATCTGAACTACTTCACTCGTGTTCCGAAGGGAATTTTCGCATATCAAAACCACGACGAGATGACTCGCGACCGCGAGCGGTGGACGCTCAAAGCGATGCTCGCCAGGCAAAGTGAACGTGGCTGAATACACGCGTCCTGCCACTTGGCGGGATTTGCAGACCCTCGTCAAGTATCTCGATGAAGCGAACGTCGAATACGCCTTGGTAGGCGGCTATGCCATTGCCGCGCATGGATTCAATCGCGCCTCCGAAGACATCGACATTCTCGTGAATCCTTCCGTGGAAAATTCACGGCGCTGGATACTTGCGCTCGGTCGCTTGCCTGATCACGCCGCGGAGGAACTGGTCGCGGATCCGGACGTATTCGCGAAAGACAGCCGCTACGCACTGCGCGTCAATGACGAGTTCACCGTCGACGTGATGCCTTCTATTGCCGGCCATTCTTGGAACGAAATGCAGCGCTACATCGAGACGATCGATTTCGAAGGAATGAATCTAAAGCTGCTGAATCTCGAAGGGCTGTTGATGACCAAACAGGGCGTTCGACCGAAAGATCAAATGGATGCGGCCGTATTGCGACGGGCTCTCGACGCGCTGGGAAAACTAAAATGACCCGATTGTGGCATCCGAAACCGTAGCCTTCCGCGAACTATCACGAGAGCGCCTGCGGGGAATCGGCTCCATGGTTGCCGCGGTGTTCGTCTTTTCCATCATGGACTCGCTGATGAAGCGCCTGTCGGCGCACTACGCGCCGCTGCAGATCTCCTGTCTGCGCTGCCTCACGTCCTGGCTGTTCCTGTTGCTGCCGATCACGTGGCAGGGATACTGGCGGTCGTTGCGTCCGAGGAACCCGCCGCTGCATCTGTTTCGAGCGGTGCTCGGTGTCGGCATGCTCGGCAGCTTCGTCTTTGCGGTGCATCGACTGAGCCTGGCGCAGACCTACGCCCTGTTTCTGGCGGCGCCCCTGCTCATGACCGCCTTATCGGTGCCGATTCATGGCGAAAAAGTGGCCGGCAGGCGCTGGCTCGTCATCGTCGTGGGCTTGAGCGGCGTGCTCGTCATTCTCCAACCCTGGGGCCGCGGCAGCTTTTCGATGATCGCCGCGGCCGCCGCGGCGCTTGCGACTCTGTGCTATTCGCTGAGCGCGTTGACGGTGCGCACTCTCGGGCGCAGCAATTCCAGCATGTCCATGGTGTTTTGGTACCTGTTGCTGGTGAGCATCGGTTGCGGTGCATTGGCGATGGGCGATTGGCGGCCTGTCCCCTTCTCGGACTGGGGGTGGCTGGTCGGAATCGGATTCACCGGGGCTCTCGGTCAGATGTGGCTGACGGACGCGTTTCGGCGGGCTCCCCCTTCGGTGGTGGGACCGTTCGAATACACGGCGATTCTCTGGGCCTTCGCCATCGACTGGATTTTCTGGTCGGCTGCGCCGTCGCTGAGCTTGGTTGTCGGCGCCTGCATCGTCGTCGCGGCCGGCATCATGGTCATCCTCGACGAGAGGCGCATGGGCCAGCTTGCCCTCAATCCCGAGAGTCCGCCGCCTTGAGCAGTGCGTGCGACTCCGTATCGTGGGCGGATTGCACCGTGCCGCCGGCGTCGGTAATCGGTGCGCACGACCCGCGATGGACGAGCAAGGTCACGGCCGCGCAGGCATCCACCAGCGTTCCATCGGGCGAGTGCGTGCTGGTATCCCGCAGCAGCTGCAAGGCGGCGCTGGCCGAGAGTCCGGGATTCTTCGCAAGCAGCAGCGCCAGTACTCCGCTCACCTGCGCGGTCGCGATGGATACCCCGGACGCGAAGTCGTAATGCCCGCCGGGCAGCAGAGTCAGTATTTCCCGGCCCGGCGCGAACACGAACGAGGCCGATGCCGACTGAGACTCGCTGCTCGCCACTTCGATGACTCCCGGCTGGCGCAGCAGCCCGCGGGTGCCCTCCCCGGCTCCATCGGACGCGGCCCCGACGAACAGCATGCCGCGGCGCACTCCCTCGCGGATCAAGTCGTTCAGCAGCGGGTCCGCGGGGCCCGCGAGACTCAGGTTGACGATCTGCGCGTGGGCGTCGAGTGCCGCAACGAGCGCGCGCGCGAGAGTGAAGGAATTGCACTGCGCCGCGTCGGCGTCGATGCGTGTTTGCCAACAGGCCTTGAACAACAAAAGGCGTGCCGCGGGTGCAATTCCCACGATACCGACGCCATTATTGGCCACCGCGGCGATGACGCCGGCCATTTCGGTGCCATGGCGATCGCGCTGGAATTGCTGATCGTCGGAATCCACGAAATTGGCGGCGGTGGCGATATTGTCGCGCAAGTCCGGATGCCGAAGGTCGGCACCCGTGTCGATGATGGCCACCTTGACGCCCTCACCCCGCGACCAGGGATGCGCGCCGGCAACGTCCATTTGCGCAAATCCGCGCTGCAAGCCCACATAGGGATCGTTGTAGTTCTCGGTGCGGGTCGCAAAACTTTGCAGCGGCTGCGCCAGCCTGACGCGCCGGTCCTGAGCCAACGTCGCCAACAGCGTGGGCCGATCCGTGCCCTCGGGAACTTCGAGCACGGCGCAGTGCATGTGCAAGGGTTCGATGGGCCACGCGCTCACCTCCTTGAGCCCATAGTCCTTCTCCAAGGCGCGCAACATTTCGCGCGCCGCAGGCGAGGGTCCGTAGGTCTGGATGGCATCGTAGCCGCGAGGCGTGCTGCCGGCGTGAGCGATGACCGCGGCGGGTTCGTTGTCGACCGCCGCAATGATGAAGTGATCGGGCGATCGGGATACTTGATCCGCCAGCGCGCGCGAGTCTATGCGTACCGGCGTATTACCGCATGCACTGACCATGAGCACCAGAAGCAGTGGTGCCAATCGCCTCATGGCGTCGCGGGCGGTCCGATGGGCGCCGACGCAGTGCTTTCGGCAAAACGCACCTGCGGATGCGATCGCAGCAGCGCGAGAGAGGAATTCACGGGTTCGCGCGATTTCGGCGCCAGCGAATAAACGCCCGCTTCGCTGGGCCCGGAGACGATTCGCAGCTGCGCCTCCTCGAGAATACCCTGCAGTTCGCTCAAGGTGATCGTCGGCGAGAACACCGCGCGAATCGCTTCATCCGGTGCACGCGCTGCGGCGGTCGTGACCGTGTAGTAGGCCGGCGGCGCCGCCGCACGCGCCGCCCGATACTGCAGCCAGCGATCGGCCGCGAGCAGGCTGAGCGCGAGCGCCATCACCGCGACCGACGCGGCCATCACTCCCGGCCATGGCATCGATCGGCGGGCGGTGTGAGCAGGCTGCGCGACGCCGATGCCGCCGATGCCGTCGAGCCTTGCCTGCAGGCGATTGAGCGAATCCGCCGGCATGTGCTCGACCGCGGTTTTGGCGGTCATCTGTCGATAAACCCATTGTTCGCGAGCCAACTCGTCGCGGCAGTGCGCACACTGCGCGAGATGTGCATCTACGCGGCGCCGCTCACGGTCGCCGATACTGCCGTTGACGTACCAAGGGATGAGCGCCGAAATGTCCGGGTGGACAGGTGTGCCGGTTCCAGGAATGATTTTCATCCGCTTCTCGCAGTCCATTCGCCGGCCGCACCGCCCAAGTTGGGCAGGTACATGCGCAGTTTCTCGCGCGCGTGAAACATCCGCGCCTTGACGGTTCCGACCGGGCATTCGGTAATCGCGGCGATCTCCTCGAGCGAATGTCCCATGTGGTAAGCAAGCTCCAGGGTAAGACGTTGTTCGACCGGCAGCTGATTCAAGCCATGCAGCAGCCAATCCTGAACCTCGGCGTCGCATGTCGGATCGACGGTCTGCTCGGGCAGGTCGTCCAAGCTGCGCGCCGCGGCATGGTTCTTCTGCCGGCGCAGGGATTTTAGGGCGGTCCGGTAAGCGATCCCGATTATCCAGGTGGAGACCTGCGATGCGTATCTGAAGTCCTTGGCGCTTTGCCAGACGATCATGAACGTATCGTTGATGATCTCCTCTACGTTTTCGTAACGCGACGTGATTCGCGACAGGAAGCGCGCGAGGCGCCGATGATAGGCGAGATACAGCTCTTCCAAAGCCCGGCGGCTTCCCGCCGCGACCGCGAGCAGAAGTTCCGTGTCATGCTCCTTAGCTGAATTCTTCGCCAAGACGGTACTCCGGCGGCTGCTTCCAAGATCTCGATTCACCCCCGTAAGTACCGACGGCGATTGAATAAGTTGCAACCGTATAACTAGAAGCGCCAGATGATGGTGGCCATCCAGCGATTGTCCGCTGCTGCATTATAAAACAATGCCTTGGCCGCGGCCGTGGTGTTGACATAGGACAGCGCCAGAGACACCGGCGCGAGGTCGTAGGCCGCCCCGGCGCTCCAGTAGGCATAGCCGGCGGGGTCCGGGCCGCCGTAGTAGGCGTAGCCCAGGCCGGCCGTGGCGGACAATCGGCCCGCCACCCGGCGCTGCAGGCTCACTTCCGCCGATTCGGACGACACGCCGATGAGCCTGTGATAGGCCTCCAGCGTTGCATCCGGGGAATAGGTGAGCGCGAAATTCAGCCAGCCCCGATAGGACATATCGAGGTCGAGCTCGGTGTAGTCATAGGAGGAACCGGCTTGGTTCCATGGGTAGGCGTAATGACTGACCAGCGCCCGCCCCTGCCAATCATCGGACCCCGTCCATACGTAACCGATAAACGCATCGAGCTCGACATCTTTGGAAAGATGAGGGTCGATTTGCGTGTTGGAGGCGAACAGTCCGGCTACGAAGCCGGATGAATCCAAATAATGTAAGTCGAGCTGCAACGCAGCGCGATTGTCGGTTCGCGATATGCCGCGCACCAGGTAGTTGCTGGTGAGGTCGAGAGAGCCACCCCAGAGGTCGGCGGCCGCAGAACGCGCCGTTCCGATCCCGAGGATTACCGACAATAGAATGCCGCTCGTGAGCAGACGCACTATTTCACAACCGCCGGATTCCTCTTCGGACACCGCATTACTAGACCCATCCCTTTCGCGGCTTTACAGATTAACTCTTTCTTAGGGGTTGCGCTAAACCGCGAGCCCACCGCGCGGTACTTACTCGAGGTCGCCTATAACAGAGATTCAGTGCATGCCGATCTATCGACTCAGGTGCTGGGCCGCCTTGCTGCTCGCAAGTTGCGCAGCCGGATGCGCCGGCAACGGACAAGGCCTCGACCAGGACGGGCAGCCGACTTCCGGTGGCGGCTCGACCAACGGGCCGATCACGGCGGACTTGCAATCGATCCAGGACAACGTGTTCACGCCGATCTGTTCCAAATGTCATATCGGCGCGAGCGCGCCCGAAGGCCTGCAGCTCGACGCCGCCCACAGCTACAACCTGCTGGTGGGGGTGCCCAGTGTTGAACAGCCGAATTTGTTGCGGGTGAAGCCGGGCGACCCGGACAACAGCTACATGGTGCATAAGATCGAAGGTTTGGCCGGAATTTCCGGCGGCCAGATGCCCCTTGGAGAAACGCCGCTCCCGCAGGGCACCATCGACGCCATCCGGCAGTGGATCACGAACGGCGCGCCGAACGCACCGGCCGCGGCCGCCGCGCAAAGTTTCGCGGTGCAAGTGACCGCCCCCGTCGATCAGGCCGTCGTCGCGGCTCCGGTGGCGCAGATCGTGGTGGCCTTCACGCGCGATGCCGATGCCTCACTCATCAACGACACCACCGTCATGCTCGAACGCATCGACACCAGCGCGCCGGCGGCCGCATCCGAAATGGTGCCCGTGGCCGCCGCGCTCGCCGGGAACAATCCCGCCGTGCTGTTGATTACTCCGCGCGCACCGCTCGCGGCGGGAGTCTACCGCGTGACTCTGCGCGGCACCGGCGGCGGCGCATTGGCCGATATGAACGCCGCAACTCTGGGCTCGGATACGGCATTTAAATTCACCGTGGAGCGCGCGCCATGATCGGCCGGCAGATTCGATTCGGGCGCGGCGCCTTGAGCCTATGGTTCTGCATGGCGGCAGCCGCCGCGCAGGCCGAGCCCTACCTTGCGGTTCAGATGGGCCTCAAATGCAGCGTGTGCCACGTCAACCCGACCGGAGGGGGCTTGCGCACGGCCTTCGGCGATACTTTCGCGCAGACCGTGATGCCGGCGGAACATCTGGATACCGCGCTCGACAACTGGACCGGTCAGCTCGGCACTCCGTACCTGCGAGCGGGAGGCGATCTACGCTTCGATGCCTCCGTGACGCAGGTGCCGCACGCAAATTCCCTGCAGCAGTTCGATCTCGAACAGACACGGGTCTACCTGGAAGCAGACGTCGTGCCGAATCGGCTGCTAGCGTACGTCGACGAACAGGTGGCTCCCGGGGGCGCGCTCAATCGCGAAGCGTATCTGGTGTATTGGTCCGCTTCGCATGATTGGTACGTGAAAGCCGGACAGATGTACCTGCCCTTCGGTCTGCGGCTTCAGGACCAGACGGCCTTCATTCTCACCGCCACCGGAATCAATATGACCACCCCGGATCAGGGGGTCGAGTTCGGCTGGGAGCGAGGGCCCTGGGATGCGCAGCTCACCGTGAGCAACGGCACCGCCGGAGGCGCCGTCAGCGGCGACGGCAAACAGGTTGGCGCGCAGGTCGCGTTGGTCGAGTCTGGATGGCGCCTCGGGCTCGCCGCCAACCGCAACGATCAGCCGGGCGGCGCCAAGAGTTCCTATGGACTCTTTGGCGGACTCAAGACCGGCCCCATCGCGTGGCTGGCGCAAGCCGAGATCACGGACGATGAGAGCATCGCCAACTCCTACGGCAAGCAGCTCGCTACGTTAGTCGAAGC
>JBARBX010000823.1:0-2475 GCA_049793535.1 Steroidobacteraceae bacterium
GGTGTAGCCCACCAGCGCGACGGTGGGTACCGGAACCTCGCGCCGCACGTGCCGGCTGGTATCGCGTTGCCGGGCGAGTTTCTCCAGCCTTGCCTTCAAGGTGCGGATGCGCTTGGCAATCAGGCGCCGGTCGGTTTCCAACTGGGTCTCGCCCGGGCCGCGCAGGCCGATGCCGCCCTTTTGCCGCTCAAGGTGGGTCCAGCCCCGCACCAGCCGAGTCGCCAAGTGCGACAGTTGCGCAAGCTCCACCTGAAGCTTGCCCTCGAAGCTGCGCGCTCGCTGCGCAAAAATATCTAATATCAGCCCGTTGCGGTCCAATACTCGACGGCCGGTGAGTTTTTCCAGGTTGCGTTCCTGGCTTGGAGTCAGGGTCCGGTCCACCAGCACTACATCAGCATTGTTCGCGTCGGCGCAGGCTTTTATTTCCTCGGCCTTGCCGGAACCGACGAAGTACTTCGGGTCGGGGCGCGCACGGGTTGCATGCATCACCGCCACGCCCACGACGCCCGCCGAAGCGGCCAGCGCCGAAAACTCGGCGCTGTCGATGGGATCCACGGGATGTCCGATGCCGACGCCGACCAGAACAGCGCGTTCTCCACCTCGTGGACGTTCAAACAACTGCAGAGGGCCGCCGCCCGGTCACTCGACCGTTATTCATTCGACAATGGCCGGTTCCGTCACTTCGCCATCCTCGCCGGTCGGGAGTCGCACGTTGCGCGCGGGCACGACGGTCGAAATGGCATGCTTGTAGACCATCTGACTGACGCTATTCCTGAGCAGGACGACGAATTGGTCGAATGAATCGATCTGTCCTTGCAGTTTGATGCCGTTCACAAGATAAATTGAGACGGGCACGCGTTCTTTGCGCAGGGCATTTAAGAATGGATCCTGCAGAGACTGGCCACGGGCCATGGGTGAAGCTCCTTGTTTTTTAGTGTCATTTGGACTGCCGAACCACTTCCCTGCGGCACCAGGCACATACCTATTCATGCTAGCACAGGGCATCTCGCGGCGTGGCGTCGAACGACGCCGAGTATCCGCCCTTCAACAGCGCATCCTGCATCATCTTTGTAACATTCGGGTGCATCGAATCGAGCCACTGCGCATCCGCGCGCCGCCGCAGCCAGGTCAATTGTCGTTTGGCCAGTTGCCGCGTCGCCGCAATCGCCTGTTCTATCGCCGTATCCAAAGCGCACTGTCCCGCTAAATGCCGCCATAATTGCCTATATCCGACCGCCCGCATCGACGGATGTTCCGCGGTGAGATCACCTCTTTCGAAAAGCGACCGAACCTCGGCCATCAAACCGGCACCGAGCATCGCCGCGAAGCGCAATTCGATTCTGGTGTGCAAATCGCCGCGTTCAAGGGGTGCGAGCGCAAATTCTGCAACATCTGCGTCGGCAAACACCGACACTCGCCTCTGGCGTAATGTCGTGATTGTCTGGCCTGTCAACCGGTACACCTCGAGGGCGCGCTGGATACGCTGGGGATCGTTGGCGTGAATGCGGGCCGCGGCGGCCGGATCCACCGACTGGAGCTCCCGGTGCAGCGCCGCCCACCCGGACAGAGCCGCCTCGCGCTCGATGTCGGAACGCACCTCGGGGCTGGCCTCGGGCAACTCCGCGAGTCCATAGCTCAGCGCGTGGAAGTACAGCATGGTGCCGCCCACCAGCAGCGGTTGCCGGCCTCGCCGCCAGATATCCTGCATGGCGCGCCACGCATCGCGGGTGAATTCTCCCGCGGAATAGCCCTCCGCCGGATCGCGAATGTCCAACAGGTGGTGCGGGACCCGGGCGCGCGATGCCGAATCCGGCTTGGCGGTCCCGATGTCCATGCCGCGATACACGAGCGCCGAATCCACGCTGACAATCTCGAGCGGCAGAGTCTCGGCCAGGCGCATTGCAAGGTCGGACTTGCCCGACCCGGTTGGGCCCATCAACAGGATTGCCCGTCGGCGGCTTAGGCCCCCGACGCCCATCAACGCCCGCGCAGGAACAGCCGGTCAAGGTCGCCGAGCGATAGGCGAACCCAGGTCGGCCGGCCGTGATTGCATTGATCGGCGCGCTCCGTGCCCTCCATATCGCGCAGCAAGGAATTCATCTCCGGCAGCGTCAGATTGCGCCGCGCGCGCACCGCGGCGTGGCAGGCCATGGTCGCCAGCAGGTGATTGATCGACTCCTCCACCCGCCGCGAGCCGCCCTGTTCCAACAAATCCGAGAGAACATCGCGCACCAGGCCCGCCGCGTCGCGCCCCGTGAGGAGCGAGGGCATGGTCCGCAGTGCCAACTGATCCGGAGCGAGCCGCGACACACTGAAGCCGAGTGCTGCAAACTCCTGCGAGTGAGTCTCGGCGGCTTCGGCTTGGGACGGGGTGACGTGAATGATCTCGGGCACCAACAATTGCTGTGCCGCCACCTCGCCCGCCAGCAATTTCTTCATGCGCTCGTACATCACCCGCTCGTGCGCGGCGTGCAT
>JBARBX010000824.1:0-3092 GCA_049793535.1 Steroidobacteraceae bacterium
TGCGGGGTGAGTCTCGAAGATACGCAGTTATTGGCATCGTTTGATGCCTTCCGTATTTTCGGGCAATCGACCCCGTTGGCCAATGACGTCGATTGGCGCGAGATCAAGACTCGTTCCCTTGAAGCAATCGGGCAAAGCAAGGACCTAAGACTGCTCGTTCACCTCGGCGCCTCGGAGCTGCGGCTCGACGGCCCGAGTGCCTACTTCGACGCCTTGGTGATTGCGGACCGTTGGCTCAAGGATTTTTGGGCGCAGGTCTACCCGGCGGTCGATGAAGACGCCATCTTAAGGCGCAACGCACTCAACGGATTCGCCGACGGCATGGCGGCCCTCGATGCCTTGCGTCGTGCGCCATTGGTCGTCAACCGGCAGCTCGGCATCTGCAGCGTGCGGGATTGCGAGATTGCGGCCGGACGCATGACACCCGCTGAAAACGAGCCCGCGGGACTCAACCAGGATCAGATTCGGGGTATTTTTACTGCCGCGCCGCCGCAAGAGATCGTGACGCTGGATTCTGGTTTGGGCAGGGCGCTCGACGCCGTGAAAGGTATCTCGGAATCGATGTCCGCGAACGGCGGCGGGTCGGAGGCGGTCCCGGATTTTGCACCGTTGGCCGCGTTGCTCGCGAAGATGCGCTTGGCCGTCAAACCCTATCTACCGGTGGAGGCATCTCCGGCAGCCGACGAGGCAGGCGGCGAGGGCGCACAGCCCAGCGGCGGCCTCGGAGCGATTCGGACTCGGGACGACGCCATTCGGGTATTGGATACGGTCGCCGCGTTTTTTCGCACCAGTGAGCCGTCGAGTCCGGTGCCGCTGTTCATCGAGCGCGCCAAGCGCCTCGTGGCGAAGGATTTTCTGGAAGTGCTCGCGGATCTGGCGCCGGACGCGCTCAGCGAAGCGAAGCGCGTCAGCGGGATTAAAGAAGAGTGAGAACATCGGCGTAATATTCTAGGAGTGGACCTGTGCCAAAACCAAGTAGTCAGAAGTTTATCGGTCGCAATCGTGCACCACGAGTTCAGATCGAATATGACGTGGAACTGTACGGGGCCCAAAAGAAGGTGCAGATTCCTTTTGTGATGGGAGTGATGTCGGATCTCTCCGGAGACTCGAAGGAGCCGCTGCCCGGCGTGGACGAGCGCAAGTACATGGCCGTCGATGTCGACAATTTCGACGAGCGCATGAAGTCCATGAAGCCCCGAGTCGCCATCAGCGTACCCAACACGCTCACCGGCCAGGGCAATCTTCAGGTTGACCTGACCTTTGAAAGCATGGACGATTTCTCGCCCGCGGCGGTCGCTCGCAAAGTCGACTCGCTGAACAAGCTGCTCGAGGCGCGTTCACAGCTCTCGAACCTGATCACCTATATGGACGGGAAGGCCGGTGCCGAAGACCTCATCTCGAAGGTGCTGAACGATCCTGCCCTACTGAAGTCGCTGGCAGCCAGCGCCAAGCCCGAAGAGTCGGGCGAATAACCGGGAACACTGGATATAACTATGAGTGAAGCTAAACAAGATCAGCAAACCACCGGCGCGGTTGCCGAAGCCGATCAGTTCTCGGCGCTGCTGCAAAAGCAGTTCAAGCCAAAGACCGATCGCGCGCGGGCGGAAGTCGAAAATGCCGTCCGTACGCTCGCCGAACAGGCTTTGCGGGAGAGCACCGTCGTTTCCGACGATGTCATCGGCACGATCAAGGCCATCATTGCGGAGATCGATGAGAAGCTCACGACGCAGCTCAATCTGATCCTGCATAACGAGCGCTTCCAGCAATTGGAAAGCGCTTGGCGCGGACTGCACTATCTCGTCAACAACACCGAAACCGACGAGATGCTGAAGATCCGGGTCATGAATATCTCGAAGAAGGACATGGCGCGAACCTTGAAGAAGTACAAGGGTGCGGCATGGGATCAGAGCCCGCTGTTCAAGAAGCTGTATGAAGAAGAGTACGGCCAGTTGGGCGGCGAACCCTATGGGTGCCTGGTCGGCGACTACTATTTTGACCACACTCCCGGCGATGTCGAGATGCTGGGCCAAATGGCGCAGATCGCCGCCGCGGCGCATGCCCCGTTCCTGGCGGCTTCGAATCCCTCCCTGATGGGCATGGATTCCTGGCAGGAGCTGGCGAACCCGCGGGATTTGAAGAAGATATTTGCCGCACCCGACTACGCGGCATGGCGTTCGCTGCGCGATTCGGACGACGCCAAGTATGTCGGGCTTGCGATGCCGCGGTTTTTGGCCCGCCTGCCCTATGGCGCCAAGACCAATCCGGTCGAAGAGTTCGATTTCGAGGAAGACACCAGCGGCGGAAATTCGAGCAATTATTGCTGGGCCAACGCAGCCTACGCCATGGCGGTCAACGTGAACCGCTCGTTCAAGCTCTACGGGTGGTGCTCGCAAATTCGCGGCGTACAGTCGGGCGGTACGGTGGAAGGGCTTCCCGTCCACACCTTTCCGAGCGATGACGGCGGCGTGGACATGAAGTGTCCGACCGAGATAGCGATCAGCGACCGCCGCGAAGCGGAACTCGCGGATTGCGGCATGATGCCGCTGATTCACCGCAAGAACAGCGATGTCGCGGCATTCATCGGCGCGCAATCGCTGCAGCAGCCGACGATTTACGATGATCCCGACGCCACGGCGAATGCCCGATTGGCCGGGCGCCTTCCCTATCTATTCGCCAGTTGCCGATTCGCGCACTTTTTGAAATGCATGGTGCGCGACAAGGTGGGCTCCTTCATGGAGCGGGCCGATATGGAGCGCTACCTGCAGAACTGGATTCAGCAGTATGTGCTGGGCGATCCATCGCGTGCCGGCGACCAGTTGAAGGCGGAGAAGCCGCTCGCCGGCGCCGAGGTGGTGGTCGCGGAGATCGAAGGAAACCCCGGCTATTACGCGGCCAAGTTTTCATTGCGGCCGCACTATCAACTCGAGGGCGTGAACGTCAACATGAGCCTGGTATCGAAGCTGCCGTCCGGAAAAGCAGCGTAAGTCGTCTTTGCAATAACTCACTAAAGGAGCAGATTTATGGCGAACAACGTGCACATAAAAATCGACGGAATAGAAGGAGAGTCCGCCGACGCCAAGCACATCAAAACT
>JBARBX010000825.1:0-3181 GCA_049793535.1 Steroidobacteraceae bacterium
GTCAAGTTGGGGTTATAGCCGTGCGCCGTTGCGATCTGCACGGAGAGCGTCGGTCCGCCCTTGATGCTCGCCTCGACGAATTTGAGGTAGGGTTTGGCGAAGAAAAAAACGATGAAAGCCTCCGGCATGAAGACGAGCAGCACCATCAAGAACAACAGCAAAAACGTGTCGACGGCGAGGCCTTGGTAGTCGTCACGCTGCAGATCTCCGCGGACATCGCGACCCAAGAAAAGGGCCTCCACCGCTGGGCCCGCCAAATGAAGAGCCTCCGCGACCCCTTCCAGAATCTTGAGATGCTCGGCGATGAACTTTCCAAGCGACGGTGCGGATGGGTGCTGTGTCACGATTTGGCGCATCAAACCGACGTATTCGCTCTCCAGTTCGTCCAGCTCCGCCGTGACCCGGCTCAAGTCGCCGGCGCGTATCGCCTCCGGGATGTACATTCTCGTCATCCAGCCGTTGATGTTGCTCAGCCTGACATCGGCATTCGCGATTTTTCCCAGCACATTCTCGAGCAGCGGGGCAAGCTTTCGTTCGAGTGTTGCGAAGTGCGGAAGTCTATGCACCAAGGACCTCGCCGCGTAGTGATTCGCTTGCGAGCCGACTGCGGACCAGAGATCGTGTATGAAATCCTTCACGGATTCCTCCACTGCCGCGATCGCCCTCTCATTGGACTGATCCACCAATTTCACAGCCGAGCCACTGACCGCCGGAACACCGGCGGAGATCGAACGCATCGTCTGCCGGATGTTTTGGAGCGTGGTCTGGCTTTTCTTTCGGGCGGTCCGCATCTGCTGGATGACCGGCTTGGTCAACACCGGCTGCGACGGTCGGATCCAGGCCTTGAGCACGCTGACGTCCTGTTTGCTGAGCACATGATTGCGGCCCGCCGGGGAAAACGGATGGGGCACCACGGCCGAATCGTGAGCACTCCACACCCCGGCCGAGCGAAAATGTCCGGCGCCGCCGCCGCCCGCCGGAGACCCCGGATGGGCGACCTCGCCCGTCGAGTTGAACCACAGATTGCTCATGGAATCGCTCCCTGCGCCGATCCGGTGCTCGGCGCCACGATGACGCGAGTGTCACCCAATTGCTGCCCCGCCGTCGAGTGCGATTGGTGCGCCGCTGCTGCGACGCAATTTCCGTACGCAGCGCGGCGCCTCGCCGGTTCTTTGCGCGGCGCGGTACAATATCGTCAGTCAAAAATTACAAACGTATTGTTGGGAGCTAAGCGGATGAAAACCATCGACTCTGCCTATGTTGTCATTGGCGCGTTGTGGTTGCTGGTCGGCTTGATTCTCGGAATCATTATGGGGGCCAGCCATAATTTTCAGTTCATGCCGATCCATGCCCATATCAATCTTGTGGGGTTCGCTTGCCATTCGATATTTGGGCTGGTTTATCGGCAATGGCCCGCGATGAAGGCCTCGCGCCTCGCGTGGCCCCAGTTCTGGATATTTGCACTGGCTACACCGATCACGCTGATCGGTCTCTATTTCACGCTGATCGGCGGGCCGGAACTGCCGACAATCATCGGCTCGCTTGGATTGCTGCTTGGAGCCATCTTGTTTTTCGTCGTGATATGGCGGGCCCGCAACGCGAACTGACTGCATCGAAAATGTGGAGCCAGTCTTGCCGGCGACGACGACGCTGGGCAGCCCGAAGCTTCCGTTCAAGATCACCCATGAGCCTGGGCTATCACAATTGCACCGATTTCATGCATTCATAACCTACTGATTAGGAGCCAATTATTGCAGAACCGGGTCGGTGCAAATAAGGAGGTGACGAACCGCTCCTTGTGGGCCCATTGGTGACGCGGGGTGCCTCGTCCGCCTACGCGGGAGAGCGCGGCGGAGCAGTGACTGACGCGGTTCTGAGAGCAGCCTCGGTCAGGCCGCAAGGGTCGCAATTCGTGCACGAAGAGCGGCGCCTCGCCAGGAGATCGCGCAGCCGAACCCCGCCGCACGCGGCGCAGCGCGAGATGTCGACTTCGTCGTGCCGGGTCAGCGCAAGCAGCAGGAACCACGCATGCTCGAAGGAGATGCCGACGGGCGCGTGCAGGTCGAGGTACGCCTCGTAGGCCTGGCAAAGCAGGGTGCCCGACTCCAGCGAGCCCACGCGATAGCGCGGCTCGAGTCCCGTGTCCGTGCCGCGCAACAGGCCGTACATGACGTAGAGACTGGCCAGTTGCGCCGATTGAAAATTGAGCTCGGAGTTGCGGAAGAAAAACGCGGCCTGACGCGGCGACTTGCCTCGATGCCGCAACACGCGCCGTACATCGTGATCGAGCACGTAGCTGCGATACAGCTTGCGAATCCGATCGTCGCTCAAGCCTGTCCACTGACGGATGGTGAACGTGCGTGCTTCGTGGCGAATCAAACGCAGCGCAAGATCGAGGCGCTGGCGGTCCCTCGTGTAGCGATCATCCGACACTCTCATGTTCGGCTCCTGGTGATTTCGCGCGGTTTCGGCCTCAAAAAGAATTTGACAGAAATTAATCACAAAGTTAGCTTGATTGCCAAGTGATTCCAGCGTGTATTTCGCCCGGTTTGCGGCAAAATGCGTTGCGATCGCTCAAACCCCGGATATATATGGAAATTATCGGGAGTCTGTCATGCAGGAAGCAATCTGGGGCAGCTGGGCGGGGAGCTCGGATTTATCGGCCGGGAATCTGGAGTCGCTGCGCGAGCTGAATCATCGATTCCTGGATCTGGCCGCGGCGCGCAACAGCGGTTGGGCCGCCGCCGGCACCGGTGTGCCGCTGGACCTGGCCGGACGGCTGATCCCGCTCTCCGCTCCGCAGCGCGAGGCCGCTGCGGGTTGCCCCTACGCATTGTTCGACCTGCGTTTCCAGGACGGCGGGTACTGGCGCCGCCGGCTGCAGAATTCGGACGACTGGCGGGTCGCGGACGAAGCGGGAGTCGACGTCGACACGGTGGGCTTCGTGCGGCTGGCGCTCTTCTACGCGTGGCACATCTGCGCGAGCGCGGGCCTCACGGCCCAGCTCATCTTAGGCATGAGCGGCGACACGGCTGCGGCGTTCCGCCGAACCACCGTCGATCAATTGCCCGCGCTGGCCGCCGCCGAGGCGACCCACCTGTCCGCAAGATGGAGCGAGTGCACCGCCTTTTGGAGCGCCCTCACGGCGGCCGCGTCGCGCGCCGACCCCGCGGCGCTGCGA
>JBARBX010000826.1:0-3041 GCA_049793535.1 Steroidobacteraceae bacterium
CGTTCAGATAGAGGACGCCCCGATCGCACCGATCCGCCCCGAAGAGTATCCGCGCAAGCTCGGTGCGCCCGGCGCCCACGAGTCCCGCAATCCCGAGAACCTCGCCGGCATGCACCTCCAGCGAGACATCGTGAAGGGCCGTCGCATGCCGGCCCGAGGCATCGCGGTCGGCGCAAATGCCCTTGACGGACAGCACCGTGGCGCCGGCGGGAGTGCGCCGCGGCCGCCTGACGAACTCCACGTCGCGTCCGACCATGAGACGGACCAGATTTCCGACCTCAACGCCGCTAACCGCGCCGCGCGCCACGAAGCGGCCGTCGCGCAGCACCGTGAAGCCGTCGCAGATTTCTTTTACCTCTTGCAGTCGGTGCGTGACATAGACCACGCCGACGCCGCGCTGCCTCAGGTTGCGAATGACACCGTGCAGAACCTCCACTTCGCGGCTGCTGAGCGCGGCGGTGGGCTCGTCCATGACGATCAGTTTTGCACTCTGAGTCATGGCGCGCGCAATCTCGACCATCTGTTGCTGCGCGACGCTCAGCCAGCGTACTTCCTGCTCCGGATCGACCTGCAGACCCAAATCCAAGAGCGTTGCGCCTGCGTCGGCGCGCATTCGTTTCCAATCGATCAAACCGCGCCGCGTGGGCTCGCGGCCGAGGTACAGATTTTCAGCGACCGACATGAAAGGCAACAAATTGAATTCTTGGTAGATGGTCACCAGCCCCAACCGCTGCCGCTCGAGCGGCGTATCGGCGGGATCGAGATGTCGCCCGTCGAAAAGACACTCGCCCTGGTCGGCCGCTTGCGCTCCGGAGAGGATCTTCAGGAGCGTCGATTTGCCCGCGCCGTTCTCGCCGAGCAAGGCGTGAACTTCGCCGCGCTCGACCTGCAGGTGCACCCCGTCCAGCGCCTTGACGCCCGGGAATTGCTTGTGGACGCCGCGAACTTCGAGAACGAGATCCGTCATGCAGGCTAGCGAACTTCGCCCAAGCGCTCAGCCTGCCCCAGGTTGGCCTGCGTGATGAGGATGGGAGTGATGCTGGCGCCGCGGATTTGCGTGTGCTTGCGGATCTGGTCGACCAACTGATCGAGAGCCGCCCGGGCCTGGCGGGCCGGCGACTGCTCGACGGTCGCAGCCAGCTCCCCATCGCGCACCCGCGCCAGCGCCTCGGGGGTGGCATTGAACCCGAGCACTTTCACGCCCGAAATGCCGTTCGTGCGCAGCGCCTCGAGCGCGCCCAACGCCATGTCGTCGTCTTCGCACAGGATGACCTGGGGAATCCGCGTGCCGAGCGAGGTCAGTATGTTCTGGGTGACCGTCAGCCCCGCCTCGCGCTGCCAGTTCGCCGACTGCTCCGCCACGATTTGATACTGCGGTCCCGCCGAGCGGAAGGCCACTTCAATTCCCCGCGTGCGGTCGATCGCCGAACTCGATCCGGGTTGCCCCGTGACCAGCACGATGTGCGCACCGGTTG
The DNA here is from genome assembly GCA_049793535.1 of Steroidobacteraceae bacterium. Taxonomy (GTDB): domain Bacteria; phylum Pseudomonadota; class Gammaproteobacteria; order Steroidobacterales; family Steroidobacteraceae; genus Bog-1198. The sequence goes on from JBARBX010000826.1 coordinate 1,476, forward strand.
GAAAATTCTCGATGACCCATTGAGCCATGCTGCGTCCGCCGGCAAGGTTGTCGGCGCCGACATGCGGTACGGCGGCGCCGGTATTTTCCACGCGGCGATCGACCGTGATGATAGGTATGCCGGCCTTGAGCACGCTTTCAACCGCCGGAACGAGCGCATGCACGTCCGTCGGCGCAAGAATGATGCCGTCCGCGCCGCTCGCGATGGCCGCTTCGACGTCGGCGGTTTGTTTGGCCGAGTTCGACTGCCCATCGACGACCGACAGTTCCACGTTCAGCTTGGCGGCCTCGCTCTGCATTTCGCGCCGCATGGCGATGAAGAACGGCTCGGACAGGTTGTGCAAGCTTGCAACGACCATGGGTTTGTCGTGCGCGCTCTTGGCGGAACACCCGGCGATCGCCGCGAGCGAGAGCGCCGCCAGAGCCGCAACTGGCAGAGTCCGGCGCTTGGATATGCGGCTCATCGAGCGGAGCTCCCGGAGTGGGGTTCGCGCAGCATCCACTCGTGCGCCGGGTCATTGTGGATGACCCAGGCGCGGCGCGGTCCCGCCATCACATTCAAATAGTAAAGATCATAGCCATGCGCGGCGCCGACCGGATGATAGCCGCGCGGCACCAACACCACCTCGCCGTCGTGCACGCACAGGGTCTCGTCGAGATCCCGATCGTCGGTATAGACGCGCTGAAAGGCAAATCCCTGGGAGGGATTGAATCGATGGTAGTAGGTCTCTTCGAGGGCGGTTTCCTTTCCCGGCGTCGCCGTGTCGTGCTTGTGCGGCGGGTAGCTCGACCAGTGACCGCCCGGCGTGATCACCTCGACCACGATCAGGCTGTCGGCGCTGCGCTCTTCGGGAAGAACGTTTCTGACATGGCGCGTATTGGTGCCCCGGCCCCGCACCGCCTGCGGCATGTCGCTCGGGCCGATCGCGCGCGGCGTGCGTCCCGGCTCCCCGGGAGCGGAGCAGACCGCGAGCTCGACAGCGTCCCGCGCAAGCACCCGGAACTTCGCGCCGGCCGGTGCATACACCGCACCGGGCGAGGCGTCCTCGAAGACGCTCGAGCGGCCGCCGAGGCGATCGAAGCGATGGTTCTCGACCTGGATGTCCGCCGTGCCCTTGAGCACGACGAGACAGGCTTCGCGCCCGGCCTCTCCGCCGCTCGCGGCCTGTCCGGCAGACAGGTGATGCACCCGGAATCCGACGCGCTGCCAGCCTGCGCTCTGCGGCGTGACGTCGAGGACGCACCCCTCGGTGTCGGGCGCATGGGGCCGTAGAAGAAGATTGGACATGGTTACTCCGCCGTTTTCAATCCCGCGGCGGCCGCTTCGCGCCGCAGCGTGGCCAGCCCCAACTCGCCGTAGCGCCGTGGATCGGCAATGCCCGGATCCTGCTCCGCCTCGACAATGATCCACCCGGAATAGCCGATTTCCCGTAGCGCCTGCATCACCTTGCCGAAATCGAGGTCGCCATCCCCCGGCACCGTGAAAATGCCCTCCAGCACGCCGCCCAAGAAACTGCCTCCCTCGGTCTTGAGCCTGCGGAAGACCTTGCCACGAATGTCCTTGCAG
>JBARBX010000827.1:0-3524 GCA_049793535.1 Steroidobacteraceae bacterium
GCCGCACCGCCCACCGCCGCGACATCCCTGCGCTGGCACTTGACCTGCACCGCCGTCACCGGCCTGCTCGATCGCCTCAAAACAGCCGAGACCGACTCCTCCAAAGTTGAGGGCATGACCGCCGCCCTGGCGGCCGCCGACACCGATGCGGCGTTGGCCGCCATCATGTCGGACGTCGCGGACCTGATCCACGCGCGCGGTGAATCCATCGCCCGCGAGCGGCTGCAGGCGGCCGCGGTGCTGTCGGAAGTCACCAAGCGCCTCGAAGAGATGGCGGCCTACCTGACTGAAGCCAGCAGCGCGAGCCGGACCCGCTACGACGACACTCAATCGCTCAATGACACGGTGATGTCGCACGTGCGCGAGCTCACCGACGAAGTCAGCGCGGCCACCGAACTCCGGGTGTTGCAGTCGGTCGTCAGCGCACGCCTCGAGGCGGTCGCCAGGCAGGTTTCCGACTTTCGCGCCCGCGAACAAATCCGTTTGTTGGAATACAACGGGCGCGCCGAACACATGCGGACGCGCATCGCAAACCTGGAGCGAGAGGCCCAGGAGCTGCACTCCAAACTGGACATGGAGAAGCACGGCGCACGGCTCGATCCATTGACCGGAGTTGCAAACCGCAAATCCTTCGACGAGCGTTTCGCGCAGGAGATCGCGCGGCGCGCACAGGGCGGAGCCCCCGCGGGTCTGCTGCTTTGGGACATCGACAATTTCAAGGTCATCAACGACAGCTACGGGCATCGCGCGGGCGACCGGGTACTGCAAAGCGTGGCCGGCTGCTTCACCGCGGCGCTGCGTTCCACCGACTTCGTCGCGCGAATCGGGGGCGAGGAGTTCGCGGTATTGTTGAGCGGCCTCGAGCTGGCGGCGGCCGTCAGCGTGGCCAATCAAGTGAGAACGGCCGTCGAAGGCTTGCGATTTCATTTTCGCGGGGCCCCGGTGCGGGTGACGGTGTCGTGCGGAATAACCGAATTGCACCCGGATGACTCGTTCGAGGCGGCCTTCGACCGCGTCGATGCCGCACTCTACCGTGCAAAGCACGGCGGCAAGAACCTGTGCGTCGCGGCCTAAACAGGCTGCCCGTAGCCTGCCCGCCTCGTTTCATCTTGTTAACAGATATTTAACGTGTTTCTTGCGGTTTCCGCACGGATTATCCGCTAGCGGTGCGGCTAGAATCTTTTCCACAAGCCCAGAAGCAATCACCCGTATCGCGCTTCAAGGAATTCCCTTGCGATCGGCAATTGGCAAACTGCGGCGAGTCGACAGTACACCGCAGCATCACAGGTGCTCCACGCGCTATGTCTCTTCCTGAAACCATCGTCGCCGAGTCATCGATTGCAGTTCCCATTGACAGCGCGGGCACTGCGGTTGATCGCCGCAGTCGGCTGGGCGTGCGCGCATGGGTGCTCACCGTGGCGCTCTTTCTCGTGCCATTGGTGACCTATTGGCCGGCGACGTTCCACGATTTCGGGCTGCGCGACGATTATTCCAATCTGCGTGAGGCGCACGAAGAGCCCCAGGCGGTGATCAAGTTCTGTGCCTCGCATGCGCGGCCGATCTATGGGTGGCTGCTGCAGGCGACCTACGGTCAAACCACCTCCGTGCAGAATCTGCAGTGGCTGCGCTGCGCCGCGTCGCTGTTGCTGGGCGCCCTCTCCCTGGTCAGCTTTCGCGGCCTGAGAAGCCTTGGCTGGTCGTTCGGTTCCAGCCTGTCCTTCGCGGTTCTGCTGATCCTCATCCCATCCGCGCAGGTGATGGCGGGATGGGCGGTCGGCTGGCCGTACGTGGCGACCGCGCTGCTGGCATTCGGCGGATTCTTTACGGTTGAAGGAGCGCTGGCGCTTGGGCTGCGCGCGGGTCCGGGCCGAGCCGTGGCTCAATGGTCGGTGGCGGTCGGACTCATGCTGGTGAGCGCGCTGATCTATCAACCGAGCGCGCTATTTTATGTCGTGCCCCTGGCGGGCGCCCTGGTCGCACAACGGCATCGCACCTTCAAGCAGACGGTACGATGGGGCGGGTTCCATCTGGGATTTGTGGTCGGCACCTTGGGTCTGGCCTATTGCGTGATGACCGTGCTGTACGCGACGGGGGTTTTCGTCAAATCCGGCCGGATCGCGTTCGAACATCACTGGGGCGAAAAGATCGCCTGGTTCCTGCAGGAAACCCTGCCCAACGGGCTCAGCCTGTTCGTTTTGAACGACAACAATCAGCGCGACCACGCGCTGTATTTCGGCTGCGCACTGCTTGTCGGCGCGCTCCTGCTGGCCGGCGCCGTCGTGGAGTGGCGTCGTTACGGACGCTCGCGCGGCATCGTGTGGTTGGCGGCCCTGCTGGGTCTGCCGGTGTTTGCCTGTGCGGTCAGCTTGATCGCCTCGGAACGCTACGCGACTTATCGGACCATTCTAGCCATGACCGCGGTGCTTCTCTGCTTCCTGATCGCTTCGATCCGCGCGCTCACGGAGAGTTGGGGACCCTACGGCCGCAGAATGCTCGCCACCATCGTCATGTCGATCGCCTTCTTCACGGCGCAGCATCATGTGTACGCGTTGATCGCCGTTCCCCAGGGCAACGAATGGCAGCTCATCATGGCGGGCGCCAAGCACGCCCATTTGGATGGCGCACGTCCGCGAATTTTCGCCATTACCCCGACGCCGGCGGACATTTCGACCGCAACGATCTATCACGACGAGTTCGGTTCGCTGTCGACGAATTCCGAATGGGTGCCGAAGGAAATGTTCAAGCGCGCCATGCACGAACTGCATCCGGAAATCGCGAATCTCGACTCTCGATATGATTTCTCGCTCGGCGCCACGCTGCCGGTCGACCAGCGCTACGACGTCATCATCAATCTGCACAAGCTGCGGCAGTTTTATACCGACAACTAGCCCGGGCGCATCACGCGTCGCGTTGGCCGGCTCACAACCCCAGAAAATCGCCGAGGCGCCCGTGGGCGATGGCGGCGCGCACGGCCAGCGGCCAGAGTCCGTGCAGCCGAATGGGTTTTAATCCGCTGATGGGCATGTCGAACTCGGATGACGGATTCAGCATGCGGCGCGCCAGCGCCTTCCCCAAGGCCGTGGACATCGCAACTCCTCGGCCGTTGTAGCCCAGGCAAATCAATATGCCGTCGGCAGGCTCGTGAACGTGCGGATAGTGATCCGCGGTCATCGCCAAGCGTCCACCCCATGCATGGGTCCACGGAATCCCGCCGAGCGCCGGCCAAAGCACCTTCGCGTAGGCCAATAGATGGGGAATCGCCGAGGTCGTGAAGATCTCGCGCATCGGGCCGCGGCCGCCGATCAACAAACGCTGTCCGGCGTCCACCCGGTAGTACACCGTGACAGTGCCGCTTTCGTAAAGCACGGATCGGGCCGGCATGATGCGCTGGGCGATGCTCTCGGGAAGCGCGGCGGTCGCAGCGATCGCGCCGAACAGCGGCACCACTGTGCGCCGTAAACTCGTCCAGAGTCCGTCCGTATAGCCGTTGGTTGCCAGCACCACGTGCCGCGCCGACACGGCTC
>JBARBX010000828.1:0-3875 GCA_049793535.1 Steroidobacteraceae bacterium
GGCGAGACGTGCAGAGTCTCGGTGCCCGTGCCTGACCCTAATGCCGGGTAGGCGGCGATCGCCGCCGTCGCATGGCCCGGCATGTCGATCTCCGGGACGATTTGCACATGACGGGTCGCCGCGAAGCGAACGATGCCGCGCACCTCCTCTTGAGTATAGAAGCCACCGTAGCGTGCACCGCCGGGCTCCGCTCGCCAGGCGCCGACCGAGGTCAGCCGCGGATACTTGCGGATCTCGAGCCGCCAGCCCTGATCGTCGGTCAAATGCCAGTGCAGCACATTGAGCTTGTGCCAGGCCATCCAGTCGATCATGGAGCGAACGAAGGCGGGCGATTGAAAATGCCGCGCCGAATCGAGCATCAGACCGCGCCACGCGTATGCGGGGGCATCGTGAATATGTTGTGCGGCAATTTGGCCCGTTGCGGACCCCGGCGGCAGGAGCTGCCAGAGAGTGACGGCGCCGTAGAACAGCCCCGCCGCGGTACTCGCCGACACCGTGATCTGCTGCGGCGCGACGTCGAGTTCGTAGCCTTCAGGACCCAATCCGCTGCGCCGGCGGAACGTAATGAAGTGGGCGCCGGTGCCGCCGCCGTTCGCGGCGCCCGAGACCATCGACAACTTGAGTCCGTTGGTGCGGGTCCACAACTCAACGAGGTAGCCGGCCGCGGCGCGCGCATCGCCATCGCCCCGCGGCACCTGCATCACAGTGCCACTGTCCACCTCAAATGCGCCGGCCCCGGGAATAATCTCGGCGGGAATCGGAATGACGCCGGCCGGCACCGTTGCCGCCGCCACGGACAGGGCGAAGAAGCTGAAAAAAAGGGTGGCGGCCTGCGCCGCCACCCTTCGTCCTCGCACGATTCTCGAGCCATACCGCACGATTCACACTCTACTTGATCGCCGCGTGCGGCGGCCGTTGATCGACTACAGCTTGAAGCGGAAATTCAAATAGTACTGCGAACCGTTCTTGTAGAAGGCACGCGGCTGATCCTCATTCAAGGCATAGTACTTCAGCGTCGGATTGTTGAGGTTCATGCCATCGAGCGTGATCGAGAAGTTCTGGTTGATGGTGTATTGCAACGATGCCGACAGCGTCCCGATGTTGTACTGCGTGAACGCCGTGCTCCGATCCAATCCGCTGTAGAACGACGAGCGGTAGGTATAGGCCACGCGCGCGCTGAAGGCCTTGTTCTCGAAGTAGCCTTGAACGTTGTAGGTGTTCTTCGAGGTTCCCACCAACCGATTGTCGCCGGGGCCCCCGGTGATCGGATTGGGAGGCACATTCGACGTCTGCTTGCCGTCGGCGTACGTGTAATTGCCGATGAAGCCGAAGTTCTCCGTGAACGCCTGCTGATAGGCGAATTCGGCGCCCTCGACACGGCCTGCCGCGTTAGTCGGCGCGGTCAAGTCGTACGGCACAACGGGTCCATTGGGGAATGCCGTGCTGTACGTGACGTAAGACTTGGTGATGCTGCCGTAGCTCACGTAATTGCGCAGATCCATGTAGAAGGCCGTCGCGGACAGCAGTGACGCTTTTGCGAAGTACCACTCGACGCCCGCGTCGAAGTTGGTCGAACGAATGGGCTTCAAGTCCGGATTGCCGGCGGTGCCGCTGCCGAATCCGCAACCGCCGATACTGGGGGTGACTCCCACTGGGCAGGGTGCGCCCGGAGGCGAGAGGCTGGTGAACCCGCCCAGCGCCGAGTAGTCCGCACGCGTCATGGTCTCGGCCGCCGCAAAGCGCGCAACCAGGTCCTTATCCAAGTCGATCTTCAAATTGGCGCTCGGCAACACGTCGTTGTAGGTGTTCTTGGTTTCCAGAGGAACAAAGTCGCCGAAGGCCGAAGTGGTGATCACCCCGGGCTGGTTCGCGCCGGCCGATGTGTAAGTCACCACATCTTCGTCGGTACGCACGTAGCGCAAGCCGATGTTGCCCGCCCAATTGCTACCCTTGAAATCCGCCTGCACGAACGCCGCGGTGTCCTTCTCATACACCTCGAACATGGAGTTCCAGTCCAGGCGGCTCACGGGATCGCGATTGACATTGGTCGGGCTGTCGTAGGCCGCCAACTGCGCCGGCGACCAGTACCAGATGTCGGTCGGGATATTGGCGCCGAAGGTGTTGAAGTTCGACGGATAGTTGGAGAAGCCGCCCGTGGGATACGCCGACGTGAGTTGACCGGCGGCGGTCGGACCCTGGCCGATGACATTGGCGGAGGTTCGATCATGCTTCTCGTAGCGCACGCCGAACTTGAGGTCCTTCCAGGCGCCGTTGTCGGTCTTGAAGTCGCCGTCGATCTTGGCCCACTCTTCCGTGTCCTTCACATCGATGTTCTGATCGCCGAAGATCCAACCGAAGGCGACCGGTGCGCCGCCCGCGCCCGATAAGGGCGTGTTGTTGACCTGATTTCCCAGATTAAAGCTCGGGCCGCTGCTGACGCCGTTCAACTGATAGGCGGCGCCGGTGCCGATGCCCGGAGAGGTCTCCGCCACGTCTTGGTTCGGCGTCTTGCCGTCGCCCCAGGAATAACCGACCTGTCCCAGGAAGCTCAGCACATCGGTCGCATTCCAGGTGTTGTCGAGATTGACGAAGTTCGCGGTTGCCGTTTCATCGGGGCGGGAAATCTGGTCGTAAACGCCGTAGTCCGTGCCAGCGACCGGGGCAAACGTCGCCGAGGTCAGGGTATTGCCTGCAATCGTGTAGCCCGGATTGGGCGCCTGGCCTTGGCCCCCATTGATGAAGTGCGTGCCCCAAAAGAGATAATTGCGATTGTAATTGCTCGCGATCATTCTCGAGGAGAATACCGTCAGATCGACGGTGTCGTTGTCGGTGGGCTTGAACTCCACATCGGCCAGGCCGCCATTGCGTTCACGCGTCTGGGTGAAAAACGCGGCGCCCATCTCATGCGGGTATTGCACGCCCGACAGGTCCGGGTTGGAGAGGGCAATGGGACTGCCCGGCGCAATCGTGTCGTAGCCCAGCACTTCGATGCCGTCGCGGCGCAGATGCCGCTTCTCGGAGAATAGCTGCACCATGACGCCGAAATTGTCCGCATCGTTCTTCCAGGCGCCGAGGGCGCTGAACTGCGGGTCGGTCTTCGACGGCAGATCGGCGTACACGGCGCCGGCCGAGGCTTCGAGTGTGAACGGCTTGGAAAAATCAAGCGGCTTGCGCGTGATGATGTCCACGGATCCCGCGACGCCGCCTTCGACCAGCTCGGCGCTGGAACTTTTTTGCACGACGACCTTGCTGACGATTTCGGAGGGCAACAGGGTGTAGCTGACGCTGCGCCCCACTGTGCCGGTCTGATCGAGCACGAACCAGTCGCCCGCAGCGACGTTGTGGCCGTTGATGAGAGTTTGCGTCAGGCTGGGGTTGGTGCCGCGCATGCTTACCCGGTCGTTTTCGTCGAAGCCGCCTTCGTTGGCGCCGGCCGAGCTCGTGGTGATGCCGGGTACTCGCGCCAGAGAATCGGCGACATTCTTGTCGGGCATCTTGCCGATGTCGTCGGCCGTTACCACGTCCGCCACTTCGACCGAGGCGCGCTTCGCCTCGAGCGATGCCTCGACCGACTTGCGGTAGCCGGTGACGACGATTTCCTCGAGTGTGCTGTCCGATGCTGCCGGGGCGGCAAGCGTCAGCGCCGGAGGCGCGAGCATCGCAAGACCCAGTGCCGACTTGACCGCCAATGCGATCCGATTCATATAGAGATCCCCTGTTCGATTCATAACAATGCCCCCTGTCCTGTCATCAATTCGGATTGAAATTGTCATCGCCGGAGTGTGGCGGTCGTTGCGGTGCCGTTCGATTCGTCCCATCGAGCGGCTGATCTGCCCACACCAGTTAAGACCCAATATAGTACCAATTGTGTAAAT
>JBARBX010000829.1:0-4057 GCA_049793535.1 Steroidobacteraceae bacterium
GGCCAGGGCCGTGGCCGCGTCATCGGGATGGATCATCGCCAAGAGGGTGTCGGGACGTCCGCGGATGTCGATACCCGCGCTGCGCAGGGACTCGATGTCGTTCTCGGTCCACAGAGTGGTCCGTGTGGGTACCTCATACTCCCAGCAGGCGATCCCAGCGGCCTGGGTGGCCAGCGTCAGCAGATTCTTGCCATGCAGCAAGTCGGTGTTCAATCGGGCAAGTCGCAAGGCATCTTGGCGCGTGTGCGACTCGAGGTGTGCATCGTACACTGCGGCAATCAAGGTGATCACCAGCAGCGCCAGTGCAATGAGACCGATGGTCACCGCCAGCCAGTTGTTGTCCAACGCCGCGCCGCCCGAGCAAATCGAGCCTGGCGCAAGCATCGAGGCAGCCATGCCCGTGTAGTGCATGCCGGTGATGGCAAATCCCATCACGACCGCGGCGCCGCCGCGGGTGAGGATCATGAACCAGGACTGTCCACTGCGCAGCTTGAAGGCGAGCCAAAGCGCTGCGAAGGATGCGGTGACCGCGATTGCAATCGAGGCACCGACGAGCAGCGGATCGTAGCGGATCGTCGGCATGATCTGAATGGCTGCCATGCCGGTGTAGTGCATGGCACAGATCCCGGCACCCATGACCACCGAGCCGGCGGCGAGCCGCTTGAGGCCAAGATTTGGACGGCTGGCGATCGCGAGCGCGAAGCCCGAGGTCAGGATGGCGATGACCAGCGAGACGAGCGTCGTCAGGATGTTGTAGCGCAACGGGATGGGTACCGAGAACGCCAACATGCCGATGAAGTGCATCGACCAGATTCCGATGCCCATCGCGGCGGCGCCACCGAACAACCAGACTCGCCCGCTTGATCGCTCCGCCTGGGCTACGCGACCGGCGAGCGTGAGTGCCGTATAGGAGACGACGATCGCCACAATGATCGACAGTGCGACGAGCCAAACATTGTAGGTTGCTTGCATAGGTCTCTATCGCCGGTGCGGCATGCAGTCGCCAAAGTCCGGCCGCGAGGGGATATGTAGTGTCGGCCGTCCTTCGCAAACCCAAAATTAGGCCATTTCCCTAGCCCGCGGACGGAAGTAATTCTCAATTTGATGGGGGTCTACTGTGATCGAGTCGCCATTCACTGCCCCTCGACCCTAGGCGTCCCGTCGGGTAAGTTCCGCCTATCGCTCACACCGTGCACACCTGAAAAGCCTCGGTGAGCGACTCGAACGGATCCGCTCGAGTCGGGATGAACTCGTGCGCGACATACCCCCGATAGTCCAGGTCCGCGATGGCCGCGGCAATTGCATGATAGTTGAGCTCCTGGCTGGCGTTGATTTCATGGCGGCCGGGGACGCCGCCGGTATGAAAGTGCCCGATGCATCCGATGTGGCCGCGAATCGTGCGGATGACATCTCCCTCCATGATCTGCATGTGATAGATGTCGTAAAGCAACTTCACGTGCGCTGAACCGACGCCGTCCATTACCGCGGCCCCGAAGGCGGTGTGGTCCCCCTGGTATCCGGCGTGATCGACTTTGCTGTTCAGCAGCTCCACGCAGACCGTGACTCCGTGCTCGGCGGCCAGCGGCGCAATCCGGGAGAGCCCTGCGATGCAGTTGGCAATCGCCGCGGAGTCGTCGAATTGCGGATTGCGGTTGCCGAACATCGTGATGACGTTGGGGACTCGGGCCCGCGCCGCGAGCGGAATCGCGGTTTCGAGCTCCTTGAGCAACACGGCGTGGTTGGCTGGGTCGTTGAAGCCTGTCTGTATGAAGGGCTCGCGCCGGCTGGGATAGCCCATGGAAACATCCAGCCCGGCATCCTGCGCGACGGCCCATTCATCCACGTGCAGCAAGTCGATCGCCGCGAGACCGATCTGCTTCGCGCGGCGGCAGAACTCGGGCAGCGGCAGTTGGTTGTAGGGCCAGCGGCACACGGACTGTTTGAGCCGCCCGGCGGACGGGACGGGAGCTGCGGGAGCGGCGGGCGTCGCGGCCGGCGATGCGAATACCCCCGCGGTGGCGACGAGACCGCCCAGGACTGCGCGCCGGCTGCTCACAGCGTACGGGTTATCCAACTTCAGCCTATCGAGTGCAAATAGTCGTAGTCCACCTGCGCCGCCTGCAGCGGAGTCATGCGAGAGAACGGACCCTCTTGTTCCACGAAATAATGCTTCAGGCCCTGCGCTTTCGCGGCGGCGAAAATGGGCTTGTAGTCCACCACGCCATGTCCCAACTCCGCCCCGAGCATCGGCGCCTTGCCCGCCAACGTGCCGTTGTCATGGGCAGGCAGGAAATCCTTGACGTGAATCATGGGAAAGCGATTGGGATACTTTTTGAAGTAATCGATGGGATTGCGGCCCGCGAAGATCATCCAGCCGCAGTCGATCTCGAATTTGACGAGATCCGCATCGGTCTCGCGCAACAGCACGTCATAGCCGATGCTCCCACCCTGATCGGCGAATTCGAAGTCATGGTTGTGATAGACGTACTGCAGCCCCGCCTTCTTCGCCGCCGCGCCGATGCGACTGATCAGCTCTGCTGTGCGTTTTGCTTCCTCCAAACTCATCGACCGCGCAGGTTGCCCGGCCGTGGGCTTGGCGCCGGTCAAGATCGGCGGCAGCGAACCGCTGGTCGCGTAGGCGGCTCCCAATGCGTGCGCATCGTCGAATGCCGCGCCGAGGTTGCCCATGTCGAAGGACAAATGAGCGCTGGGGCAGGCCAGGCCCGCCTCGTCCAGCAGCCCGCGGAATTGCTTGGCGGAAAGCTTGCCGAAACCCGCGCTCTCGACTTCGCGGAAGCCGATTTCTCGAAGCTTCTTGAGGGTGCCGGCGGGATTCTCCTGCATCGCCTCCTTCACCGTATAGAGCTGAATCCCGGCCGGTAGGCCGAACGGAGCGGAAAACGCGGAGCGCGAGATCCAGGGCGTGGCGAGCGCCGCGGCAACCCGGCTCGACCGAATAAGAAACCATCTGCGAGACTCGATCATCGTTCCCCCTTCAGCGCGTGAGTCATTGGCACCGGCGCATGCTCCTCGTCCGAGAACGCCAGTAAGAACAGGGCCAGGACGATGGCGGCGAAGATACCGGCAAACATCCATATCGCCTGCCAGTCGTGCGTCACCGCACCGTTCGCGCCGGCAATGGCATAGGCGTCCACCACCCGGCCGGAAAGCCAGGCGCCTATGAACATGCCCGCGCCGTACGTGATGAATGTGATGAGCCCTTGAGTCGCGGCGCGCAGCGTGGCAGGTGCTTCGCGGTCGATGTAGATCTGGCCCACAACGAAGAAGAAGTCAAAGCAGATGCCGTGCAGCACAATGCCCAGCCACAACATCCACACCAGGGCATCGGCATTGCCGAAGGCGAACAGTGCATACCTGGCGGCCCATGCCAACATGCCCAATCCGAGCATGTACTTCACGCCCAGCCGACGAAAGAACCAGGGGATGAGGAGCATGCACAGCAGTTCCGACATCTGCCCGCCCGTCATCTTGCCAGCGGCATTGTGGATCCCGATTTCGTTGAGGTACAGGTTCGTGAATGCGTAGTAGAACTGCAGGGGGATGCAGATGAGCAGCGAGGCGAGTGCGAAGACCGCCATGGATCGGCGGCGCAGCAGCCGTAGCGCATCGAGCGGAATGACGTGCCGCCATTCGAAATTCGTGCCGCGAGCCAGCGGCGGCGTATCGGGAAGCGTGAAACAGTAGACCGACATCAGCAACGATGCCGCCGCGGCGACGCGCATCGGCACCGCGGTGGCCTCCAGGCCCGAGGCGCCAATACCCAACCCCGCGATTATCCACCCCAGGGTGCCGAAAACCCGGACCATGCCGAATTCCTGCTTCGGGTCCTTGATCTGCCGCATGGACAAAGAGGTCGTGAGGGCGAGGGTCGGCATGTAGCACAGCGAGTAGGCGAGCACCGCGGCATACATTGGTAGGAATGACGACTGCCGCGACGCCAGCACAAGAATCGCCGCGCCGAGCGCATGCAGGACCCCCAGCAATCGCTGCGCCGCGAATGCACGGTCCGCGATAAGGCCGACGAAGAACGGCGAGA
>JBARBX010000830.1:0-5273 GCA_049793535.1 Steroidobacteraceae bacterium
CTGAATATCCTGCAGGCCACTTTTCTGGCGATGCGCCGCGCTCTGCTCGCGATGACCTTGGCGCCCGACCATGTGCTGGTGGATGGCAATCGACTGCCCCATTTGGGCGGGCTGGGTTGGCCCATGACGGCACGCGCCATCGTCGACGGCGATGTGACGGAGCCGGCCATCAGCGCCGCCTCCATCCTGGCGAAGACGGCCAGGGATAATTATATGAATCATATGGATACGCTATATCCCGCGTACTCCTTCGCAACTCACAAGGGCTATGGCACGCCCGCCCATCAGCGGCTGCTCGAACTGCACGGGCCCTGTCCTCTGCACCGGCGCTCCTTCGCGCCGCTGCGCCTCAAGCTCGAGGCGGCCCTTTGAATCAGTTCGTTCATTTGCGGCTGCACACCGAGTATTCCCTGGTCGACGGGATCGTGCGGGTGCCCGAATTGATGGCCGCAGTGGCGGCCGCCGGGATGCCCGCGGTGGCCCTGACCGACCAAAGCAATTTGTTTGCGATGGTGAAGTTCTACAAGGAGGCGCAGAGCGCCGGCGTCAAGCCGCTGATCGGGGTCGATGCGTGGATTCGCGAGCTGGGCGAGCGTGCGGCGTCGCGGATCGTGTTTCTCTGCCAGGATCTTGTGGGCTACCGGCATCTGACGCAGCTCGTGACCCGTTCCTTTCTCCAGGGTCAGCAGCGCAGCGCCCCCATGCTGGAACGAAGCTGGCTGCAGCGCGACGTGCTGCAGGGCCTGATCGTTCTGTCGGGCGGCGCAGAAGGCGACATCGGACAAGCGCTCGTCCGCGGCCGGGACGATGAGGCATCGCGGCGTCTGGCTGCCTGGCAGGATCTTTGCGGCGATCGGTTCTACCTCGAGGTGCAGCGCACCGGCCGAGCGGGCGAGGACGCTCACGCTCAGGCCGTCATGGAATTGGCGCGCGAGCGGGGTGTGGCGGCGCTCGCGACCAACGATGTCCGCTTTCTGACCCGGGCCGAGTTCGAGGCCCACGAGGCGCGGGTATGCATTCATGACGGGGCGCTGCTGACGGATCCGAGCCGCGCGCGGCGCTACTCCGAAGAACAATATTTGAAGTCGCCGGCCGAGATGGCGCAACTGTTCGCCGATGCGCCGGAGCTGCTCGAGAATACCGTGGAAGTCGCGAAGCGCTGTTCGCTCGAGATCCGTCTGGGGGCCTCCATGTTGCCGGCCTATCCGGTGCCGGCGGGGAGCGACACCGAGGGTTTCCTGCGCGAGGAGGCGGCACGGGGCTTAGGCCAGCGTCTCGCAGCAGGCGTGGGCGCGGCAACGGCGGACGGCCGTGCCGCGGTCTACGAGGCGCGCTTGGAGCTTGAGCTTGGGGTCATCTGTTCCATGGGATTCGCCGGGTACTTCCTGATCGTCGCCGACTTCATCCGCTGGGCGCGCGAGAACGGGGTGCCGGTGGGCCCGGGCCGCGGCTCCGGCGCGGGCTCGCTGGTCGCTTACGTGCTGGGCATCACCGATTTGGATCCCATCGAACATGATCTCTTGTTCGAGCGGTTTTTGAATCCCGAGCGCGTGTCCATGCCGGATTTCGACGTGGACTTCTGCATGGAGGGCCGCGATCGAGTCATCGAATACGTCGCCAACAAGTACGGCCGCGAACGAGTTTCGCAGATCATCACCTACGGCACATTGGCGGCCAAGGCGGTGGTGCGCGACGTCGGCCGAGTGCTCGGCCACAACTACGGTTATGTGGACAGGATCGCCAAGCTGATTCCGTTCGAGATCGGCATCACGCTCGACAAGGCGCTCGAACAGGAAGAGGACCTGAAGCGCCTGTACGAGGGCGATTCTGAGATTCGCGAGCTCATCGATCTCGCGCGAACGCTCGAGGGCCTTGCGCGCAATGCCGGCACCCATGCCGGCGGCGTGGTCATCGCGCCGTCGGTGCTGACCGACTTTACGCCCCTGTACTGCGAAGAAGGCAGCACAACACCCGTCACCCAGTTCGACAAGGACGATGTCGAGGCCGCAGGGCTGGTCAAGTTCGACTTCCTGGGGCTGCGCACGCTGACCATCATCGACTGGGCGGTGCGCGACATCAATGGATCGCGTGCCGCGGCGGGCGAAGAACCGTTGGTCATGAGTGCGCTGCCCATGGAGGATGCGGCGACCTACCAGTTACTCAAGAGCTGCAAGACCACCGCCGTGTTCCAGCTCGAGTCGCGCGGCATGAAGGATTTGATCCGCCGCCTGCAGCCCGACCGCTTCGGCGACATCGTGGCCCTGGTGGCGTTGTTCCGTCCCGGCCCGCTGCAATCGGGCATGGTCGAGGACTTCATCGCGCGCAAGCACGACACCAGCGGCGCGACCATCGATTACCTGCATCCGGATTTGAAGCCGGTGCTGGCGGCGACCTATGGCGTGATCCTGTACCAGGAGCAGGTGATGCAGATCGCGCAGCTTCTGGCGGGCTACACGCTGGGCGGCGCGGACCTGTTGCGCCGCGCAATGGGCAAGAAGAAAGCCGAAGAGATGGCCAAGCAGCGCTCGGTGTTCGTCAGCGGCGCGGTGGCGCGCGGAGTGCGCGAGGCGCAGGCGACGCATATTTTCGACTTGATGGAGAAGTTCGCCGGCTACGGCTTCAACAAATCGCACTCGGCGGCGTACGCGGTCCTGTCCTACCAGACGGCGTGGCTCAAGGCGCACTATCCGGCGGCATTCATGGCGGCGGTGCTGTCCTCGGACATGGACAAGACCGACAAGGTGGTCACGCTCATCGACGAGTGCGCGGGCATGGGCCTCACCGTCCTGCCGCCCGACGTGAACGAATCGGTATACGCCTTTCACGTCTCAGGTCCCATGAGCATCCGCTATGGGATGGGAGCCATCAAGGGCGTCGGCGCCTCCGCGGTCGAAGCCATGATCGAGGAGCGTACGCGCAACGGGCCTTACGCCAGCCTTCCGGATCTGTGCCGGCGCATCGACCTGGCGCGGGTGAATCGGCGCGTGTTCGACGCCCTGATTCGCTCCGGCAGCCTGGATCGGATCGGGCCGAACCGCGCCACGCTGACCGCCGAACTGGACCGCGCCATGCACCTGGGCGAGCAGAACTCTCGTGCCATGAGCGTGGGGCAGGTCGACCTGTTCGGCCTCTCCGCCGCGCCGGACGCCACGCAAGCGGACTGGACCGAGGCAGAGCGCCTGGCCGGGGAGCGCGAGACCCTGGGACTCTTTCTGAGCGGGCACCCGATCACGCCCTATGAGCCGGATTTGAAGTTTTTGGTGAGCGCGCGCCTGGCCGACGTGGGCGGTCCCAAACCGGCCGTTCCCGTCGACGGTGGGCGGAGCTGGTCGGCGGGCAAGCCCGCCACCGTGGCCGGCCTGGTGCTGGAGATCCGCCGGAGACCGAACCGGGTGACGCTGATCCTGGACGACCGCAGCGCCCGCCTCGAAGTCAGCCTGTACGAGGAGACTTTTCAGCAGCATCGCGACATCATCGTCAAGGACGCCATCCTGATTGTCGACGGTACCCTGCGCTTCGACGACTTCATCGAGGCGTGGCGTTTGCAGGCCAAGACCCTGATGGACATCGACCGCGCCCGGGAGCGTTTCGCGCGGCGCCTGTGGCTCAGGTGGCCGGCGCAATTCGATGATGCGCAGGGGCTGAACCGCTTCGAGCAGGTGTTGAAGCCTCATTTGCGGGGTCCCTGCGGCGTCAGTGTGGCGATCAATCGGCCCGAATATTCGGGTCGGGTCAATTTGGGAGGCACCTGGTCGGTGCATGCGTCGCGCGCCCTGCTCGACAAGCTGACCGACTTGGTGGGCCGCGACGGTTGGTATTTAGTGTATGGTCAGCGTAATGATGTTCGCGGCGAGGAAACATCTTCATGGCAATGAATTTTCTAGAGTTTGAACAACCGATTGCGGAGCTCGAGGCAAAGATCGAGGAGCTGAAATTCTTGGGGAACGACTCGAGCGTCAACATCACCGAGGAGATCAAGCGCCTGCAGTCGAAGAGCCGGGCGCTCACCACCAGCATATTTGCCAATCTCTCGCCCTGGCAGATCACGCAGCTGGCACGGCATCCACAGCGCCCCTACACGCTCGACTATGTGTCCATGATTTTCACCGATTGGCACGAACTGCACGGCGACCGCATGTACTCCGACGATCTGGCCATCGTCGGCGGGCTGGCGCGGCTCGAGGGCATGCAGGTGATGTTGATCGGTCATCAGAAGGGCCGCGACACCAAGGAGAGAGTGCGCCGGAACTATGGCATGCCGAAGCCCGAAGGCTATCGCAAGGCGCTGCGCTTGATGATGATGGCGGAGCGATTCCGAATTCCGGTCATTACTCTGATCGACACGCCGGGGGCGTATCCGGGCATCGGGTCGGAGGAGCGCGGCCAGAGCGAGGCCATCGCCCGCAACCTGTTCGAGATGTCCAATCTGGCGGCGCCGGTGTTGAGCGTGGTGATCGGCGAAGGCGGCTCGGGAGGCGCGCTCGCCATCGGGGTTTGCGACCGGCTGGTCATGCTGCAATTCAGCACGTATTCGGTCATCTCTCCGGAGAGCTGCGCCTCCATCCTGTGGAAGAGCACCGAGAAGAAGGAGATCGCCGCCGACGCCATGGGTGGAACCGCGGATCGTCTCAAGAAGTTGGGCCTGGTCGACGAGGTGCTGAAGGAGCCGCACGGCGGCGCGCATCGCGATCCGCAGAGCATGGCGGAGGTCGTCAAGCAAAGCATGCTGAAAAATTTGGCCGAGCTTCGCAATCAGCCGGTGACCCAATTGCTCGACGCGCGGCAGGCTCGCCTGCGCGCATTCGGCGCATTCCACGACGCGTAGCGGGTCCCCACCATGACCTTCTCCGCGGCTTACCTCGGCGCGGTTCTGGACGCACAAGTTCCCGAGGGCGCCACCGGGCTGGCGGTGGCTTTGAGCGGCGGCGCCGATTCGGCCAGCTTACTGATCGCCGCTGCATCGCTGGGCCGCTCCTGCCGCGGCTTTGCCCTAAGGGCGGTCCACGTCGACCATGGCCTGCAGCCCGCGGCCCGCTGCTTTCGCCGGGCCTGCGAGGCGCTGTGCACGGAGTTGAACGTTCCCCTGGCGGTGATTTCCGTCACCGTCGAAACCGCCGCCGGCGCTTCGCTCGAGGCCGCGGCGCGCGACGCCCGCTATGCCGCGCTGCAGGCGCAGCTTCGGCCCGGGGAGTGCCTGTTGACCGCTCATCACGCGCTGGATCAGGCCGAGACCTTGTTGCTGCAGGCTCTGCGCGGAGCGGGCGTGAAGGGCC
>JBARBX010000831.1:0-3981 GCA_049793535.1 Steroidobacteraceae bacterium
CGTTTAGATTGTGCCTGTCGTCATAAAGGACTCTGCATGTCCGTCGTCGAAACAGCGCTGAAGCGGCCTTACACGGTCGTGGCCTCGTTGATCCTGATCTCGCTGATGGGCATCGGCGCGGCCTTGCGCATGCCGGTCGACATCTTCCCGGAAATCGACATTCCGGTCGTGGCGGTGGTCTGGACCTACAACGGGATGAGCGCGAAGGACATCCAAAACCGAATCTTGACCCTGCACGAGCGGCAGCTCGCATCCCTGGTCGACGACATTTCGCGCATCGAGGCAGTGAGCTACGAGGGCGTCGGCGTCGAAAAGATCTACCTGCACGAAGGCGCGGACGTCACGCGCGCCATATCGCAGCTCGCCAGCAGCGCGCTGGTGGTGCTCAAGTACATGCCGCCCAACATCACGCCGCCGCTGGTGCTGCGCTACGGCGCCACCGACGTGCCGATCATTCAACTCAGCCTGGCCAGCAAATCGCTGCCCGATACCAAGCTCAACGATCTGGGGCAGAACATCATTCGCCCTGCGCTTGCGGTGGTGCACGGCGCCGAGGTGCCATATCCCTACGGCGGCAAACCGCGCGTGATCATGGCCGATCTTGACTTGCAGGCGCTGCAGGCGCGAGGCCTGTCTCCCGCGGACGTCAGCGCGGCGCTTCAGCATCAAAATGTCATCCTCCCGGCCGGCGACGTGAAGATCGGCGACAAGGACTACACGCTGGCGATGAACAATTCGCCGGACGTCATCGAGTCCATCAACGCATTCCCCATCGAGCAGGTGGATGGGCACACCGTATTCATGCGCGACGTTGCGCATGTGCACGACGGATTCCAGGTGCAGACGAATTCAGTGTCGGTCAACGGAACCCCCGGGGCCTTGATGACGATTCGAAAGACCGGCGGCGTGTCCACCCTCGCGGTCATCAACGGGGTGCGCGCGGCGCTGAAGGACATCAAGAAAGTCCTGCCGAAGGACGTGACCATCAACGCCCTGTTCGACCAGTCGCTGTTCGTGAAGGCGGCGCTCAATAGCGTGGTGCTGAGTGCATGCATGGCGGCGGGGTTGACCGCCCTGGTCATCATCATGTTTCTCGGCAACGTGCGTCTGTCGGTGATCATTCTGGCGTCCATCCCGCTGTCCATCATCACGGCCGTCCTGTTCATGAGCGTCGCCGGACAGACGCTCAACACCTTGACGCTGGGCGGTTTCGCCCTGGCGATCGGCATTCTGGTCGACAATGGAACCGTGGTCATCGAGAACATCGAGCGCCACGTTGCCATGGGCGAGCCGCTGCATCAGTCGATTGTCGTGGGGGCCAATGAAGTTGCCATTCCCACCTTTTTGTCGACGTTGTGCATATGCATCGTCTTCGTCCCGGTCTTCCTGTTGCAGGGCACGGCGAAGTATCTGTTCTCGCCGTTGTCGCTGTCCGTCATGGGATCCTTGCTGGCGAGCCTCGCGCTGTCGTTCACCATGGTGCCGGTGCTGTTCAACCAACTGATGCGCCGTCCCGTGACCGAGTTCGCATCGGAGGGCGCGCACGGATCGGCCGGCGCGAGTGCGGCCTCCAAGAATATCCTGGTCAGGTTTCAGGCGGGATTCGAACGTGAGTTCGAGACGTTTCGCGAGAATTACCGCAACGCATTGTCCTGGGCCGTGTCCCAGGCGCGTCTGACCGTGACGGCGTTCGCCGCCATGATTGTGGTGTCGATGCTGCTCTTCCCGGCGCTCGGACGGGACTTCTTTCCGCAGGTCGATGCGGGAGAGATGCGGTTGCACGTCAGAGCGCCCCCGGGAACGAGACTGGAGAGGACGCAGCAGTACTTCGCCGAGGTCGAACGGCAGATCAAGAAACTGGTGGGCGAGGATCAAATCGACGTGATGCTCGACAACATCGGGCTACCGTATAGCGGCATCAACATCGCATTGAGCGACTCGGCCACCGTGGGTCCGATGGACGGCGAGATATTGATTTCTCTGACCAAGAAGCATGCCCCGACCGCGAAGATCATCGCGATGCTGCGGCGCGAGCTGCCAGCGCGATTTGCGGAGCTGCAGTTCTTCTTCCAACCGGCCGACATCGTCGATCAAGTGCTGAACTTCGGGCAGCCGGCGCCGATCGACGTGAGAATTTCTGGTCCCGATCAGGGCGCCGCATTCGCCCTGGCGTCGCAGATCGCGCGCGCGCTGACCCAGGTCGCGGGGGTCGTGGACTCGCATGTATTCCAGGTGCCGAATGCGCCGGCGCTGACCGTGGACATGGATCGCACCCTGGCCACGGAAACCGGCGTGACACAGCAGGAAGCGGCCAACAACGTGCTGGTGGCCACCAATTCGAGCGCGCAGTCGTCACCGAACTTTTGGGTGGATCCGCGCAACAGCGTGAGTTATCCGCTGGTGGTGCAGATTCCGCCCTATCGAATCAAATCGTCGCAGGATCTTCAGACGATGCCCGTGACCTCACAGGGCGGTACCGGAGGCGGGCAATTGCTGCTGAATTTGGCCTCCTTCGGCCGTGAGGCGGTGCCCATGGTCACCTCGCAGCTCAACATCCGCCCGGTGTTCGACGTGCACGCGGACGTTCAGGGGCGTGACTTGTATGGCGCATCCCGCGACATCGACGAGGTGCTCAAGGCGCACCGGCCGGATGCGTCGAGCGCCATGACGGTGACTTTGAGCGGCCAGGTCGAGACCATGCGTGAGAGCTACACCGGCCTGTTCACGGGCATTGCACTTGCCATCATCTTGGTCTATCTGTTTCTGGTCATGAATTTCCAGAGCTGGATCGATCCGCTGATCGTGCTCATGGCGGTGCCGTTCGCGCTCGCGGGAGTGCTGTGGATGCTGTTTCTGTCGCAGACCCCGATGAGCGTGCCGGCGCTGATGGGCACGCTCATGTGCATCGGTTTGACCACGGCGAACAGCATCCTGGTGGTGAGTTTCGCCAATCAACGCATGATGGCCGGTGACGACTCGCTGCGGTCGGCGGTCAGCGCCGGCTATACGCGGCTGCGGCCGGTGCTCATGACCGCCGGTGCGATGATCGTCGGCATGGTGCCCATGGCGCTGGGTATAGGCGAGGGCGGTGAACAGAATGCGCCGCTGGGTAGGGCGGTGATCGGCGGCCTGATGTTCGCGACGTTCGCCACGCTGATCTTCGTGCCCACCATGTACACCCTGCTGCGCCGCCGGCCGGCCCCCGTCACTGATTCGGACATCAAAGGTAGTGCCAATGCAATCGCATGATCCAGAACAACCGGCCGACGGTGCGCGGCTGAGCGATGATCCAGCCCACGGCACGTTTCCCGACCAAGTGTCACGCGCGGAACACGACGAGGTGTCGACGAGCTTCGATCCGCACACCGGCGAACGCGTCAAGAAGGGGGTGGGCATCGCCGCCGCGGTTTTGCTGATCTGCTGCATAGCGGTGACGGCCATGCGCCTTTTCCACGCGCACGCGGTCGCGAAGGCCGGGGAAATCGCCTATTCGGCACCGCCGCCGGTGGATGTGGTCATCGCCCGGCCGGCGACGCTGGGACAGGACCTGGTTCTCCCCGGAGAGACGGCGGCGTGGTACGAAACGACCATCTATGCGCGCGTCAACGGCTATGTGGCGAAATGGTCGGTGGATATCGGCGACCACGTCAAAAAAGGTCAGGTGCTCGCCACCATCGAGACGCCGGAACTCGACGCCGAATTGCAGGCGGCGCGGGCGCAGCTCAGGGCCTCGGAGGCGCAGGTCGTGGCGCGCAGGGCCGAAGCCGAATTCAGCCGCACCACGAACGAGCGCTGGCGCGATTCGCCGAAAGGAGTCGTTTCCGAGCAGGAGCGCGAGTCCAAGAAGGCGGACTACGAAAGCGCGGAGGCCCGGCTCTATGCGGCCAACGCCCAGGTGAATCTGGACAAATCCAAGGTCGATCAATACAGCGCATTGGCCGAATTCAAGCTGGTTCGGGCACCCTTCGACGGCACTATCAC
>JBARBX010000832.1:0-21327 GCA_049793535.1 Steroidobacteraceae bacterium
AACCACCATCGTACAACTGCGACCGCGGGCACCTCTCGCCCCTCCCGGAACCGCCAATGTGTTCTATACCAGCCCTCTTGCGGGACTCAGCACGGCGCTCGGCGTGCTGCGCAGCGGCTTCGTGATCGTGGGCAACGTGCCGACGATGGACGGTACCATCGCCACCATCGGCCAGGGTGCGCTCCAGGTCATCGACCGGCATGGCCAGTGGGTGCAAACCTGGACCGATGCGCAGTTCTTGGATGGCCCCTGGGATCTCGCAGTGGACGATCACGGCAATCGCGCGCTGATATTCGTCTCCAACGTGCTGAACGGAACCGTCGCGCGGCTCGAGGTGTCGGTCGGGGCCAAAGGCCTGACGCTGCAAAGCAAGACCATCGTTGCCTCGGGCTACCCGCACGTACCGAATGGCGCGGCTCTGATTCTGGGGCCCACCGGCCTGGCCTACGACGAGGGCTCGGATACCCTGTTCGTGGCTTCGACCGCCGACAACACCGTCTATGCCATCCCGCACGCCGGCAGCCGGACGAATGCGGTTACCCGGGGAGCGGTCGCATTTGCCGACTCGCACTTGCGCGGTCCCTTGGCGCTGCGATTCGCACCGAACGGAGACCTGCTGGCGGCGAACGGCGATGCCGTCAATGCGGATGTGCTGCATCCCAGTGAGATCGTCGAGTTCACGACCTGGGGTCAGTTCGTCCGCGAATACAACGTCGATCCGAGCCAGGGAGGTGCCTTCGGACTCGACACCCAGAGCGAAGGGCCCTTCAACTATGCGGTCATCGACGACGTCACCAACAGCCTCACGGTCACGTCGCTGCAAACCCGTTGAGCAACGCTCCTAACGCTGCGCCGCTTTCCAGTCCGGCGCGGCGTAGAAGGGTGCATCCGCAGGCGGCAACAGGCCGCGGCCCAGAATATGGTCCGCGGCCTTTTCCGCCAGCATGATGGTGGGCGCATTGAGATTGCCCGTGGTGACCGAGGGCATGATGGATGAGTCCACCACGCGCAAACCCTCGAGCCCATACACGCGGGTGTCCGGATCGACTACCGCCATGGGATCCTGCGCAGCCCCCATCTTGCAGGAACACGATGGGTGATAGGCACTCTCGACCTTGGTGCGGATGAAGGCGTCGATGTCGGCATCGCTCGTCACCTCGCTGCCCGGTTGGATCTCGCGGCCGCGATATCGGTCGAAGGCGGGCTGCGCGAAGATCTCGCGCGTCAAGCGGACGCAGGCGCGCATTTCAGTCCAGTCGTCCGGCTCGCTCAGGTAATTGAACAGAATGCGCGGTTTGTCGCGCGCATCGCTCGAGGCCAGGCGCACCCAGCCGCGGCTCTTGGTCCGCATCGGTCCCACGTGCGCTTGAAAGCCGTGCTCCTGCGCCAGCGTCGAGCCGTCGTAGGCCACGGCCATCGGCAGGAAGTGATATTGAATGTCTGGATAAGGCACTCCCGCCCGGCTGCGGATGAATCCGCAAGTCTCGAAATGATTGGTGGCGCCCAGACCGTCCTTGCGCAGCAGCCAGCGGGCGCCGATTAGCGCGCGATTCCAGGGTTTGATGGACGAATACAGGGTGATCGGCTCCTTGCATGCCATCTGGAAATAGAATTCCAAATGATCCTGCAGGTTCTCGCCCACTCCCGGTAAATCGTGGATCACGGGAATGCCGTGCGAGCGCAGCTCGGCCGCGGGCCCTACCCCCGAGAGCTTGAGCAATTGCGGCGAATTGATCGGGCCGCCGGACAGGATGAGCTCGCGCTCCACGCGCACCCGGTGCACCGCGCCGCCCCGCACATACTCGAGGCCGACGGCCCGCGAGCCCTCGAACAGCACGCGGGTGGCGAGCGAATGCGTCCGCACGGTCAGATTGGGGCGGTGCATGGCGGGCCTCAAGTAGGCATTCGCGGCGCTGCAGCGCCTGCCGCCGCCCACCGTCATATCCATGCGGCCGAACCCCTCCTGCTGAAAGCCATTCACATCGGCGGTGTGCGGGTAGCCGGCTTCGCGGCCGGCGGCCAGCCACGCCGCATGCAAGGGATTGCTCAAGGTGCCGTAGCGGGTTTGCAGCTTGCCGCTGTCACCGCGATATTCATTGCCTCCTTCAGCACGGGTCTCCGCGCGGCGAAAGTACGGCAGCACATCGCGATAAGCCCAGCCAGCCGCCCCTTGTGCGCTCCATCCTTCGAAGTCCTGAGCATTGCCGCGAATGTACACCAGGCCGTTGATCGAGGAGGATCCACCCAGCACCTTGCCGCGCGGTGTATGCATGCGCCGCCCGCCCAGGTGCGGCTCCGGCTCGGTGTGATAGAACCAATTGTACTTCTCCATGTTCATGGGGATGGACAGCGCGGAGGGCATTTGGATGAAGATGGAGCGGTCAGATCCTCCGTATTCCAGGAGCAGCACCCGGCTCAGTCCATCCGCGCTCAATCGATCGGCCAGCACGCAGCCGGCGGAGCCTGCGCCCACGATCACATAATCGAAATTCTCTTCGCCCAAGTCTTGTTCTCCTCAATCGCTTCGCGCCCAGCCGCGCTAATACGGCGCATCAATATCACCCATTGCGACGTACACGCTCTTGAGCTGGGTGTAGTGCTCGATCGCGGCACGGCCGTTCTCGCGCCCGAGACCGGAGAGTTTCACGCCGCCGAACGGCAGTTCGATCGGGGTGACGTTGTACTGATTGATCCAACAGGTGCCGGCCTGCAATCGGGCGATGACTCGATGAGCCCGGGTCAAATCGTTGGTGAACACGCCGGCCGCCAGGCCGAATTCAGTGGCGTTGGCCCGCTCGATGACTTCCTGCTCGTCCTCGAATTCCAATACCGACATCACGGGCCCGAAGATTTCTTCACGCACGATGGCCATGTCGTCCCGGCAATTGTCGAATACGGTGGGCGCGACGAAGTATCCCTTCGCCAGTGCGCCGGTCGTCACCCGCATGCCGCCCGTCAAGATGCGCGCACCCTCGGCGCGGCCGCGCTCCAGATAGGACAGTACCTTGTGCATGTGCTGCTCGGACACCAAGGGCCCCACCTGGGTCGCGGGGTCAAGGGGATCGCCGATGCGCATCGCCTTGACGCGCTTCACCAGCCGCTCGAGAAAGGCCGCCTTCACGGAGCGATGCACGAAGACACGTGTGCCATTCGAGCACACCTGGCCGGAGGAGTAGAAATTCGCGAGCAGAGCGCCGGACACGGCGTTGTCGAGCCTGGCATCGTCGAAAATAATCAGCGGAGACTTGCCGCCCAATTCGAGAGTAACGCTTTTCAAGGTTTGTGCCGCATCGCTCATGACCGCCTTGCCCGTGCCAACCTCGCCGGTGAGCGACACCTTGCGGATGTCGGGATGCCGCGTGAGCAGGCGCCCGGTTTCCGCGAATCCCTGCACGACTTGGAATACGCACGGCGGGACTCCCGCCTCGAGAAATATCTCCTCCAGCTTGACGGCGGTGAACGGCGTCAATTCGGCGGGCTTGAATATCATGGCATTGCCGCAGGCGAGCGCCGGCGCAGCCTTCCAACAGGCGATTTGCAGCGGATAGTTCCACGCGCCGATCCCGGCCACCACGCCCAGGGGTTCGCGGCGCGTGTAGCCGAAGGCTGCGGGCCCCAAATCGAGGTGCTCGCCGCTGAGACTCTGTGCGAGACCGGCGAAATATTCCAGGCAGTCCGCGCCCGAGATCACATCCACCACGCGGGTCTCTTGGATGGGTTTGCCCGTGTCGCGCGTCTCGAGCTCGGCGAGTGCCTCATTGCGCGACCTCAGGAGGTCGGCCGCACGGCGCAATACTCGCGCCCGTTCCGTGCCCGTCATCGCACCCCAACCCACCTGCGCCTTTTGTGCCGCGCGCACCGCGGCGTTCACCTGCGCGGATCCGGCGGCGGTGACGTAGCCCAGCACCTCCCCGGTTGCCGGATTGATGGAAGCAAATTTCTCGCCCGCGGCGGGACCGACAGCAGGCGTTCGCGTCGTCGCGGCGCCGGAAGCACCTGGCGCGGCGTGCCCGGCCTGCTCGAGGCGTCCGTCGACGAACGCTGTGAGCATGGCGCGGGCGCTTTCACTGTCGGCCTCCCGCCAGCCGGAGAGCGCAGCGCGCAGCCACACGCCGTCGATCATCGCGGCGATCATGGCGGCCAAGTTCTGAGCGTCTTCCGTCGGCATCAGTTTCTTCAGAGAGCTGCGCAGATTCGACAAGGTGCGCCGCTGATATACCGATTGCACCCGCTTCAAGGTCGGGACTTGCAAGACCTGGCCCCAGAAAGAGAGCCAAGCGGTGCCGGTGCGCTGCTCGAATTCCTCCGGTGCCAAGTTCGCGTCGATGACCGCTTGAATGCGCGCGCGCGGCGTACTCACGTGGCGCAAGCGCGCGCGCACGTGATCGCCTACGCGTCGTGCCAGCGAGCGGAAGGCGGCATCCAGCAAACCATCCTTGTCGCCGAAGTAGTGCGCAACCAGGCCCGGCGACACCCCCGCTCGGACGGCAATTTGCGCAAGCGTCGTACCCACGTAGCCAAGTTCCGCTAGGCTATCGATGGTCACCTCGACCAGTTGCCGGCGTCGCGTGTCTTCGATCGGGGATGGGGACTCTTCGACAGGGGTCATTGATTGGTCATTCAATTTGGGGAGCCTCCCGGATTTTGACGGCCAGTAGACGGCCGCCTGCAAGTACGCCTAAGATACCCAAGGATGGGAATTTTTACTCATAATTTCAATCGGTAGGGATGCATGAGTTAAGACTGACAAGAAATCGCTGAACGGCCGTTCAAAATTCCAGTCGCCAGATCAATCATGCCGCTCCGAATGGCGCTGGGTCAAGTTCTCGAGCACATCGATACTGGGGGTACGCTGATGGGTAATGAGGCTGGCACCGCTCGGACCGACACCGGTATGGAACACTTCGGATACCGGGAGTCCCTCGATCGCGGAATCGGAAAGTTCGGCAGCTTTGCCGCCGGTGTCAGTTATATCTCGATCCTTACCGGCACTTTTCAGCTCTTCTACTTCGGGTTTGGCACCGCCGGACCGGCTTATCTGTGGTCCTGGCCCATGGTATTGATCGGTCAGCTCACGGTCGCGCTGTGCTTCATGGAACTGGCCGCCAAATACCCGGTTGCAGGATCGGTCTACAATTGGTCCAAACAGCTTGGCAGCCGCATCGTGAGCTGGTCCGCGGGGTGGCTGATGCTCACCGCCTCGATCGTCACGCTGTCTGCGGTGGTGCTTGCGCTGCAGCTCAACCTGCCGCGCTTGTGGAGCGGTTTTCAGATCGTTGGCGACGGTTCAGGTGCCTACGATTTCGCCACCAACGCGGTGATCCTCGGTACCGCCTTGATCCTCTTCACCACGGTCGTCAATGCGCTCGGAGTGCGGTTGATGGCAATGATCAACAGCGCGGGCGTCTTTATCGAGCTGATTGCCGCCTGCTTGATTGCCATCATTCTGGCGTGCCACGCGACCCGAGGGCCCGAAGTGTTTTTCTCGGCAAACGGGTACGGCGGCAGCGACGGCTTTCTGGGCGCATTTCTCATCGCATCGCTGGCCTCGGGATATGTCATGTATGGATTCGACACCGCGAGTTCGCTGGGCGAGGAGACGGTCGAGCCCCGTCGCACGGCTCCCCGGGCGATCCTGCGAGCCATCCTTGCCTCCTTCGTCATCGGCGGCTCGATCCTGGTGTTCGCGATCTTGGCGGCGCCCAACCTCCGCGACCCGCAGATCGCCAGCAGCAGCGGCGGCCTGCAATACATCGTCGAACAAGTGATGTGGGGTCCGTTGGGCAAGATATTCCTGATCTGCATCGTGATTGCGGTGACCGTGTGCTCGCTGGCTGTGCACACCGCCGCCATCCGCTTGACCTTCGCGATGGCGCGCGACAATGCGCTTCCGTTCGGGGAGAAACTCGCCCGGGTGAATCCCAAGACGCAGACGCCAATCACCCCCGCCATCGTCATCGGCGTGATCGCCGCGCTGATCCTGGTGGTCAACATCGGCCAGCCCAAGATCTTCACCGTACTGACGTCGATCGCAGTTATCATGATCTACCTGGCGTACTTGATGGTGACAGGGCCTCTGCTGCTGAAGCGTCTGCGCGGGCACTGGCCCCCCGCCGATCTCGCCGCGGGCGGCTACTTCACCATGGGCAGGTGGGGATTGCTCGTCAATGTCGTTGCGGTACTGTGGGGCGCCGGCATGGCACTTAACCTGGCCTGGCCGCGCGCAGCCATTTACGGCACGCCTTGGTACAACACGTGGGGTGCCTTCGCGTACACGGGAGTCATTCTAGGAGCCGGTCTGTTGTGGTACGGACTCAAGGGTCGCCGTTACATCGGCACGCTGGCCTCTCACTCGGCTGCATGACGCTATCGAGCTATGCGCTCATGGCTGTGTTGGCGCTGCCGGTGCAAGCCGCAGCGCCCTCTGCCCTGCCGAGCACGCGCGATCCACCGAGCTGCCAAACCGTGCGTTTCTCCGACGTCGGCTGGACCGATGTAACTTCCACCACCGCACTGATCGCGCAGTTGCTGCGCTCCATCGGTTACTCGCCGACGGTCACCGTGTTGTCGGTTCCCGTGACCTTCGCCTCCCTTCAGAACAACGACCTCGACGTCTTCCTCGGCAACTGGATGCCGGCCCAGGCGGGCGATCGGGGCCATTACGTCGAAGACGGAAGCGTCGTCGTGATCGGTGCCAATCTGACCGGCGCCAAATACACCCTGGCGGTTCCGGCCTACACCTATGCCGCCGGCCTCAAGGACTTCAAGGATATTCAGCGCTTCGGTCCCGCACTCAACGACTCGATCTACGGAATCGAACCCGGCAACGACGGCAACCGGCATGTGCTCGACATGCTCAAGCAGAATCAATTCGGCCTGGGTGGTTTCAAATTGATCGAGTCCAGCGAACAAGGCATGTTGGCGCAGGTGGAGCGCGCCTACCACGACAAGAAACCCATCGTGTTCCTGGCCTGGGAACCGCATCCCATGAACATGCGTTTCGACTTGAAATACCTCGCCGGCGGCGACGAGTTCTTCGGGCCCAACTACGGCGGAGCGACGATTTATACCGTGACCCGCAAAGGCTACAGCGCCGAGTGCCCCAACATGGGTCGCCTGCTCGCCAATCTGAAGTTCACCCTGCGCGGCGAAAGCGAAATGATGGCGGCGATCCTGGACCGGCATGAGCCGCCGGATATCGCGGCGACGGAATGGCTGAAAGCCAATCCCACCGCCGCCAAGGCCTGGCTCGCAGGGATACTGACCTTCGACGGCAAGCCGGCGGCCGCGGCGCTGACGCGCGACGCACCGACCGCGCGTGCGGGTGGCGTGGAACAATGGATCCTCGACCACAAGATTCCGGTGGGCGACGCCATGGCCGTGGCCATCGACTATGTCAAAGCGCACGGCACCTTCGTGTTCAACGGCATCTCGATCGTGATTCGCGGCATGGTCGACGGCCTGACCACGCTGCTGCGCGCCCTGCCCGCGCTGGTGCTGATCGCCGCGGTCGCGGCGCTGGCGTGGGTGTTGCGCCGCTCCTGGACGCTCACCGCCTTCGTGGCGCTGGCGCTGCTGTTCATTTTGAATCAAGGCTACTGGCTGGCGACGCTCGAGACGCTCTCGCTGGTCATGGTCGCCACCCTGGCCTCGGCGGCCGTCGGTATCCCGGTCGGAATCGCTGCCGCTCACCGGCCGCGCTTGTTCGCGGCCTTGAGGCCGGTGCTCGATTTGATGCAGACCCTGCCCACCTTCGTGTACCTGATTCCGACGCTGGTGCTGTTCGGACTCGGCGTGGTGCCGGGACTGATCTCGACGGTGATCTTCGCGCTGCCCGCGCCCATCCGCATGACGCATCTCGGCATCTCCTCCGTGCCCAAACCCCTCATCGAGGCGGGCGAAGCCTTCGGCGCCACGCCCATGCAGCTTTTGTGGAAGGTGGAATTGCCGAGCGCCGCCTCCACCATCATTGCCGGCATCACTCAGTGCATCATGCTCAGCCTGTCCATGGTGGTGATTGCCGCCCTGGTCGGCGCGGGCGGCCTCGGCGTCCCGGTGGTGCGGGCGCTCAACTCGGTGCAGGTGGGCATGGGCTTCGAGGCAGGGTTCACCATCGTGCTGCTGGCGATCGTCTTGGATCGCATCAGCCGGCCGAAAGAGCGCGGAAAGAAGCGATGAACTCCGCCGTGGAATTCAAGGACGTCGACATACTGTTCGCGAGCGACGGTCGCGACGGACGCAAGAGTTTGCGCGACGCGCTGGCCGCACTCGACGGCGGAGCCACGCGCGCCGACATTCAAAAGCAGCACGACGTGATCGTCGGCGTGGCGGGCGCGAATTTGAGCGTGGCGTGCGGCGAGATCTCGGTGCTCATGGGTCTCTCGGGCTCGGGCAAGTCCACCCTGCTGCGGGCCGCGAACGGCCTGAACCCCGTCACGCGGGGGCATGTGCAGGTGCGCGACGGCGAGTCGTGCATCGACGTCGCCACCTGCGACACATTGCAATTGCGCCGGCTGCGGCGCGAGCGTGTGGCCATGGTCTTTCAGCAGTTCGGGCTCTTGCCGTGGCGCACCGTGCGCGAAAACGTCGGCTTCGGGCTCGAGCTGCGCGGCGAAGGCGTCGCAAGGCGCAAAAGCATAGTCGACGAGAAATTGGAACTGGTCGGCCTGTCGCAATGGGCCGATCGCTACGTCAGCGAATTGTCGGGCGGCATGCAGCAGCGCGTCGGGCTCGCGCGCGCGTTCGCCACCGATGCCGACATTCTGCTCATGGACGAGCCGTTCTCGGCGCTCGATCCCTTGATTCGCGGCAAGCTGCAGGGCGAGTTGCTCACCCTGCAGGAGCGGGTCAAGAAAACCATATTGTTCGTCAGCCACGACCTGGACGAGGCCTTGCGGCTGGGGGATCGGATATCCATTCTGCAGAACGGCCGGATCATCCAGACAGGAACGGCCGAGGACATCGTGCTCGCCCCGGCGGACGACTACGTGGCAGAGTTCGTGCGCCACATGAATCCTCTGACCGTGCTCACCGGCGGCATGATCATGCAGCGCCGCGCACTGCTCGCGGGCGACTCGGGGCACGTGTGGCTGGACCAGGCGCGCCGCTACCGGCTCTCAGTCAACTCCTCGGACGAGGTGCTCGGGCTGCACCTCGACGGTATCGCACACGCCTACCGCCATGTTCAGGACGATGCCAACCTCGCCGGCCTCGAGCCGGGGCTCGCGGTGGTGCCCGCCTCGCTGTCGCTGCAGTCCATCATTCGCCTGCGCCAGGCGACGGGCCATCCGGTACTGCTCGCGGAAAACGGCCGGATTCTCGGGGTCTGCGGGGAGGCGGAAATCATCCAGGCGCTGGCCGGCGGCAAATAGGGCGCGGCACCATTGCCGGTTGCGGTAATCGCATTTAAATATTATCATCAAGATAATATAACCGCCCGTGGCGTAGCGGGCCGCCCATTGTCAACTTTCGGGGAACCCCTCATGAATCACGACGTCATCATTTCCTGCGCAGTCACCGGCGATGACACCAAGGTCACCAAGAGCCCGCACTGCGCCGTGACCCCGGAACAGATCGCCGCCACCGCCATTGCCGCCGCCCAGGCCGGTGCGGCCATCGTCCACATCCATGTGCGCGAGCCTGACACCGGTGCCTTCAGCATGGAGACCAAGCACTACCGTGAAGTCGTCAAGCGCATCCGCGAGAGCAAGGTCGACGTGATCGTGAACCTCACCTGCGGCATGGGCGGCTACATCGTGGTGGGCGACCATGGACTGAAGGACACGCCGGGCCCCGGCAGCGATTTCGTCAGCCAGGAAGACCGCATGCGCCATGTCATCGATCTATGCCGCGAAGGTCTCTACCGGCCGGACATCGCCACCTTGGACTGCGGCTCCTTGAATTTCGGCGACGGCAATCGGGCCTACGTCTCCACCCCCAACTACCTGCGCCAGGGCGCCGGCATTTGTAAAGACCTTGGGGTCAAACCGGAACTGGAGGTGTTCGACACCGGCAACCTCTGGTTCGTCAAACAGATGGTCAAGGAAGGGCTGTTGACCGCCCCTTCGCTCATCCAGTTGTGCATGGGCATTCCCTACGGAGTTCCGGCCGACGTGGGTCATTTGCTCGCCATGGTCAATTCCCTGCCCGAGAACTGCAATTGGGGCACCTTCGCGATCAGCCGCATGCAAATGCCCTGGGTGGCGCAGGCGGTGCTTCTGGGCGGCAACGTGCGCGTCGGGCTCGAGGACAATCTGTACCTGAGCAAGGGCGTGTACGCCAGCAATGCGCAGTTGGTGGAGAAGGCTCGCACCATCATCGAGGCGATGGGAGCGCGAGTCTTGAGTCCGGCGCAGGCCCGCGAAAAGCTGCAGCTACGCTGAGCGGCATCGCGGTGACCGAGCTTCCCATTTATCGCACCAAGATCCAGCCGGACTGGATCGACTACAACGGGCATTTGCGCGATGCCTACTACGGTCTGGTGGCGAGCCTCGCCATCGACGACGTGATGGACATCCTGGGGCTCGACGCGGCCTACCGCGAGCGTACGCATTGCACCCTGTATACGCTCGAGGTGCATATGCACTACCTGCACGAAGTGAAGAGTACCGACGATCTCGGCGTCGTCTCCTCGGTTTTGGATTTCGACCGCAAGCGCATCCACATCGGCAGCCGGTTTGTGTGCTCCCGGGTCGCCGAACCGGTCGCGATCACCGAGATGATGCTGCTGCACGTGCAGCAGGGCGAGAAGCCCCGGGCCGCGGCGTTTCCCGATGAAGTGTTCGCCATGCTCGAAGCTCTCAAGGTGTCTCCTGCCGCGCATGAGGCCTTCGTGCCGAGTTCGCGCAAGATCGAATTGAAGCGTCGCTGAGGCGCCGCCGATGGATATTCATCGACTCATCGCACCCCGCAGCATCGCGCTGATCGGCGCCGGGGCCTGGACCGATGCGGTTGCCGCCGGCAATGCCGCCATCGGCTATCCGGGGGCCCTGTGGCGGGTGCACCCGTCGCGGCCTTCCACGGCCACGACCACCTACTATCGGTCCGTGGCCGAACTCCCGGGCGTTCCCGACGCGGTGTTCCTCGCGGTGCCGAACCATGAGACACCCGCGCTCGCAGGCGCACTGGCCGCGCGCGCTGCCGGAGGCTTCGTGTGCTTCACCGCGGGATTCTCCGAAACAGGCACGGACACCGGAATCGAACTCACCCGCGAACTGGTCCGCAATGCCGGAACCCTGCCCTTTTTCGGGCCGAACTGCTACGGCTACGTCAACTTCTTCGATCGGGTGGCCATGATGCCGGACCAGATCGTGGGAAATTCGGTCGAGCGCGGCGTCGCGCTCATCTGCCAAAGCGGCACCATCGCGCTCACGCTCATGTTCAATCAACGCTCCCTGCCCATCGGCTGCCTGTTCACCGTGGGCAATCAGACCTGCCTGGCGGTGGAAGATTTGATCGAGATCCTCTGCGAAGATGGGCGCGTGACGGCCTTCGGACTGTACCTCGAGGGCATCAAGGACCCGGAACGCTTTTCCCGCGCCGCCGAGCGTGCGCGCAAGGCGGGCAAGCCCATCGCCGCGATCAAGTCCGGGCGCACCGCGGCGGCGGTGCGGACCGCGCACAGTCACACCGGGGCGCTAGCAGGCGCCGATGAGGTGTTCGAAGCCTTCTGCCGCCAGGCGGGAATTGCCCGCTGCGACACCCTCGGCACTCTGTGCGAAACGCTGAAGCTGTTTCATACGGGAGGACCTCTGCCCGGACGCAAGATCCTGGTCATGGGAGCGTCGGGAGGCGACATGGCCATGACGGCCGACGTGTCGCGCGACATGCCACTGGACTTCGCTCCCTTGGGGAAGGCGAGCACGGCTGCGTTGCGAGAGGTACTCACCGACCGCGTCACCATCGCCAACCCCTTCGATATTCACACCTACCTATGGTTCGATCCGCCGGCACTGAAGCGCGTGTTCAGCGAAGTCTTGCACGCCGGCTACGATGCGGCCGGGTTCATGCTGGACAATCCGCCGCAGGGCAAGGCGGACCCGGCGGCGTACGACGCCGTCATCGATGTGTTCATCGAGGCCGCGCAGGGCGCACCGACCCGGGCCGCGCTGATCGCCTCGCTGCCGGAGACCATCCGCGAGGGCATTCGGCGGCGCTGCCTCGATGGCGGAGTGATACCGCTGCAAGGGCAGCGCGAGGCGCTGGAAGCTCTCTCTCTGGCCGGCGACGTCGGCCTGGCTTGGTCCCTTTCCGGCGGGGTGCAGTTGCAACTGCCGCCCAAAGGCGCCGCCGACACCGCTGACTCCGCCGACATCCGCTCGCTCGGCGAGCATGAAGGAAAAGCCGCGCTCGCCGCCTACGGCGTGCGCATCCCCCGGGGCAGACTGGTCCCTGCACAGGGGGCGGCCGACGCAGCCCGCGACTTGGGCTTTCCGGTCGTGATCAAGGCCGCCGGCGCTCACCTGGAGCACAAGACCGAGTTGGGCGGAGTGGTACTCAATGTCCGCAATGAGGCCGACGCACGCAGCGCGGCGACGCGGCTGGCGAAGCTCTCGGACACTCTACTGGTCGAAGAAATGTTCACCGATGGGGTCGCCGAAGTCCTGATCGGTGTGATCGTCGATCCACAATTCGGCCAGGTGCTGGTCCTCGGCACAGGGGGCGTACTCACCGAGATCCTGGCGGACAGTGTCAGCCTGTTGCCGCCCTGGACCAGCGCCGCCGTGGAATCCGCGCTCAGGCGCCTGACGCTCCGCAAACTACTCGCCGGCTACCGCGGCAAGCCGGCCGCCGACATGGGCGCGTTGGTCGGGACCATATTGAGTGTCGCGCAGTACGCGCGCGACCATTTGCCGATGCTGGTCGAACTGGACGTCAATCCCGTGATCGTTCGCCCATCGGGATTGGGTGCGGTCGCCGTGGATACGATGATTCGATTGAGAAACGCATAGCAGGGGGTCACATGACAGATGGAGTTCGTGCCGTCAAAGACGGCGCCATTCTTGAAATCACCATCGATAGGCCGAAGGCCAATGCCATCGATCTGAAGGCGAGCCGCCGCCTGAACGACATCGTCAGCTCGTTTCGCGACGATCCGCAGTTGCGCATCGCCATCGTCACGGGCGCCGGCGACCGATTCTTTTCGCCCGGCTGGGATCTCAAGGCTGCCACGGCCGGCGAGGAGTCCGACTCGGACTGGGGGGTCGGCGGCTTCGCGGGCTTCAACTACCCGAGAAACCTCAACAAGCCCATTATCGCGGCGGTGAACGGCATTGCCTGCGGCGGGGGCTTCGAGATTGTCCTTGGCACCGACATCATTGTCATGGAGGAACATGCGAAGTTCGCGCTGCCCGAGATCAATGTCGGCGTGCTGGCCGACGCCGGCACCATCAAACTGCGGCGGCGAATCCCGTACCACGTCGCCGTGGAGTTCCTGCTGACCGGACGCTGGATGGACGCCGCCGAGGCCAAACACTGGGGTCTCGCGAATCACATCGTTCCCAAGGGCCAGGCCCTGCCGAAGGCGCGGGAAATCGCGCGGCAACTGATCGAGGGGCCGCCTCTCTTGTTTCCGGCGATCAAGCAGCTGCTGCGTCACACGGAAATGGTGCCCGAGCACGAGGCCTTCGAGCTGCATGATTCGCTGGATGCCGTGCAGCGGGTCATTCGTTCGGACGACCTCAAGGAGGGCACGCGCGCCTTCAGCGAAAAGCGCAAGCCTCGCTGGACCGGTCGCTGACCGCGCGCCTGGACGACCGGTGACGATCGGACGGCGGCACTACGCCGGCATTTTCTTGTTGTGCTTCGGCACGCTGCTGCTCGAGCTGTCGCTGACGCGGGTGATGTCGGTCACTCTGTGGTACCACTTCGGCTTTCTGGTGATTTCCACCGCACTGCTCGGTTTCGGCGCCTCGGGAGTGACGCTGGCGCTGTGGCGCGGGCTGCGCGAAGAGCTGCCGCTCGACCGCTCGCTGTCGGTGCTGGCATTGCTGTTCGGGTTGACGACGGTGACGAGCTTCTGGCTGCAGCAGCGCATCCCGTTCGATCCGTTCAGCCTGCTCAGCGACTTGAGCCAGCTCTGGCTGATGCCGCTGTTCCTGCTGACCGTGGTGGTGCCATTCTACTTCGCGGGGCTGGCACTCGGGCTGCTGTTCACCCGCGGCACGGCGAACGTGAACCGTTTGTACGCCTTCGATCTGCTCGGTGCCGGCCTCGGCTGCGGGGCGATAGCAATCGTGCTGCCGGTATTCGGTGGAGCGGGAGCCGTGGTGTTTGCGGCGGCGGTGGGTTTGTTGGCCAGCACGGTTTTCGGCTGGCAGGAGGCGCGGCGCGTGGCGCTCGGCGCCGGTGCGCTGGCCGTGGCGTTCCTGGCGCTGGCGTCGGTGGCGGAGACCTCGTTGCCGCTGACGATAACGGCCAACAAGCACAGCTTCGCGCTGACGCCAACCTATTCGGCGTGGAACATCTTTTCGCGCATTGATTTTTTCGATCTTCCCAAGAGCAAGACCCGCACGCATCCCGCGGTCGGGTTCGTGTTCGATGCGGGTACGGCGTTCACCGACATCCCGAACCTCGAGACCGGCTTGCGCGCGGTCGCGGCCACCATGACCAAGCCCGCGGACTTCGACTCGCAGGTGGCCTATCTCGGCCGAAGCAAGCCCAGCGTGTTGATCATCGGCTCGGGCGCCGGCTCACAGGTGCTCGATGCCGTGCAGTACGGCGCCGGCAAGGTCACCGCCATCGACATCAATCCGATCATCGACGATGTCATCACACATCGTTTCAAGGATCGCTGGGGCGGGCTGTTCGACCGGCCCGAGGTGCAGCTAGTGACCGCCGAGGGACGCAGCTTCGTGCGCCGCTCGCACGAAACGTACGACGCCATCATTTCGGAGCACACCATCAGCAATTCGGCGATCGCATCGGGGGCGCTGGCGCTGACCGAGAACTACGTGCTCACGCGCGAGGCGTTCGAGGATTATTACGATCATCTGTCGCCGGACGGCATCATCTTCTTCACGCGGCCGCAGAATCAGATACTGCGCTTGTTCGCGACCGGCGGCGAAGTGTTGCGGGAGCACGGCGTGACCAACCTCGGCGCGCATTTCTACGCATTCGGGGGAAGACCCGGCATCGATCCCCGGAAGGCGCGGTTCAATCGGTTCTTCGCCGGATTTTTGATCAAGAAAACGCCGTACACGTCCGACGAAGTTCGTGCGATCGGCGCCTTCCTCGAGACGGACAAACCCAACGGCGAGGTGGTGACCCTGTACTCTCCGCTCGACCCCCGGACCGGCACGATCTATCAGCGCCTGCTGAATGCGGCGGACGTCAATGCAGTCTACGCGGATAGTCCGGACATGATTGCTCCGGCGACGGACAACCAGCCGTTTTTCAACCAGCACACCCGCTGGTCGGACATCGGCTGGCGCACCATCGCGGATCTGTTCCACCAGGGAAAGATGGGACGCGTGGCGCTGGAAGACCGTCCGGTGGCCGAAGTCACGCTGATCGTGCTCCTGGCGCAAACGGCCCTGATTGCCGGAATCCTGATCGTGCTGCCGTTGCTGCGCTTCAAGCGCGAAGACCTTCGTGCACCGGGTCGCGGGCGCATCCTGGTCTACTTCGCGGGGCTGGGCCTGGGGTTCATCTTCATCGAGGTGGTATTTCTGCAGCACTTCACGCTGTTTCTAGGGCAGCCGATCTACACCTTTGCGGTGGTGTTGGCGGGGCTGCTGATGTTTACCGGTCTCGGCGCGTATCTGTCCGATCTGCCGGGCGGCGCACCACGCACGCGGCTGCGTTTGATCATCCCGGCGCTGCTCGTGTTGCTCGCCATCACCGCCTGGCTGACGCCGATGATGTTCAATGCCGCGCTCGGCCTGGCGCTTCCGGCGCGGGTAGCACTCGCGCTTGCCGTGATCGCGCCGCTCGGCATCATGCTCGGGATGCCATTTCCCACCGGCTTGCGCATCGTGGCGGCGGAGGCCCCCGCCCTGGTGCCGTGGGCGTGGGGCATCAACGGCTTCTTCACTGTCATCGGCACCATCCTCGC
Organism: Steroidobacteraceae bacterium; assembly: GCA_049793535.1. Lineage (GTDB taxonomy): Bacteria > Pseudomonadota > Gammaproteobacteria > Steroidobacterales > Steroidobacteraceae > Bog-1198. The sequence continues at coordinate 16,055 of JBARBX010000832.1, forward strand.
CTTGATGTTTGCAATGATTTTCGGGTTTTTTACCGTGCTCGTGATGGCGGGCGTGTGCTACCTGCTGGCCTGGCTTGCGCTGCGTACAAAAGCGGGATGAGGGCAAAGCATACCCATTTTTGTCCGCGAGTCGCTCTAATACCCAGGAACTATTCGATCCTGGACGGACGGCTCCATTGATCTGACTGCCGCTCCCGTTCAGATAGGTGGCAAGGGGTGCGTGCGTGAAAGTATTGATAGTAGATGACCAAGCCCGCGCGCGCGACAGCCTGATCGGGCTATGTGAGCGCAGCGACGGTGTCCAAGTGGTCGGCGAGGCGGCCTGCGGCAGGGCGGCTATCGATGCGGCGGGATCGCTCAACCCGGACATCATGCTCCTGGATGTGGAGTTGCCGGATATGTCCGGCTTCGAGCTGTTGCGAGCCGTGGGGGCGGAGAGCCGTCCTTTGGGCATCATGGTTTCCAACTGTGCCGATCATGCGATCAGGGCCTTCGCGGAAGGCGCCATTGATTATTTCATGATGCCGGTGAGCGCAGAGCGATTTGACCTGGCAATGGCGCGCGCCCGTCATCGATTCAATGGCGCGCTTCCCGGGGACGGTCCTCTGGCTTGGGACTCGTCGGAGTTCGGCGGCGCGGTGCGCGCCTCACCGCGGTTTTTGGTGGGTGAGCGGCAACGGCGGCTGTATCCGCTCGACCCGAAGTCGATCGACTACATCGAGGCGGACGGCAACTACGTGACCCTGCGTGCCGGCAAGCTGGAGTATCTGCGCCGCGATTCCATCAAACGTCTTTCGATGCAGCTTGCGGAGCTTGGCTTCATCCGTATCGAGCGATCACTGCTGGTGAATGCGGCCGCGGTGTCATATGCCGAAGTGTCAGGCCATGGAACGTTTGCCTTGACCCTGAGCTCCGGTGTCTGCCTGCATTCGAGCCCTGCCTACCGCGATTCGATTTTGCGAGTAATCCCGTTGCCGGCCTTGTCGAAGCGCTACCGAGGCAATGCGTCGTAGTGCTTCAGAAGGCCAAATACGGCCAATTGCCGCCGACGTCGCCCTCAGCTTCCGGGATTGAGTCGCGTTCCCGCGCCAGCGCGCGCGACTCGGTATCCTGACGCGGGCCGCCCCCAAGTTCTGCGATCAGCCGGCGCACCTCGATCTGCAATCGTCCCCAGTCGTCGCTGAGTTCAGACGACATGGTCAAGGCTCTCGCATCGTCAAGTTCACGCCCAACGCCCCGCATCTCGCCGGCCAGCACTTCGAAAGTCCTGTTGCGGGAGCGTGCCGCGGTTCCGCGCACGCCGGCGTTGATGCGGTCGAGCAGAGCGCGCAATTCGCCCGGGCCCCGCTGATAGCTGAGATCGGGATGCCCGCGCAGCCGGCCGGTGATCATGCGGGCGATTCGCCAGCAAGTCACGGCACTGCGCGAGATCACGGAGTTGTGAGAGTCCGAAGATTCCAGCGCAATGGCCAGTGCGCGAACTCTCAACGCGGTGCCGCGCAGTCTGCGCAGGCGCATCACTTCAGCGTCGATCACGACGCGCTCTCTTTGTTCATGTCCATTTTCCCCTAGCGTTCGCCCCTCGAGACATCCATCTATCGGGGCGATGGGAGCATTCTCAACCATTAAGCGCGCGAGATCTGTAGGACACGGGCGTATTCAGTTGCGGGCATATGCCCGGGTTCGGATTAATGTCAAATTGCCGCGCCCCAAGGCGGTGCACGCCGACCGTTCAGCCGCCCAATGGTCTCAGCAAGCCCCGCGAAATGATGTGCCGCTGCACTTCGCTGGTGCCGTCCCAAATGCGCTCGATGCGGGCGTCGCGCCAGATGCGCTCGAGCGGCAGGTCGCTCATTAGGCCCATGCCGCCGTGAATCTGCAGCGCCTCATCGGCCACCATGGCCAGCATTTCGGTGGCCTTCACCTTGGCGATCGCCATGTCCATGTCGCTGTCGATTTTACGATCGCGTTTCCATGCCGCTTCGAGCACCAACAGTTCCGCGGCCCGCAATTCCACCGCCATATCGGCGAGCTTGAAGCTCACCCCTTGGAACTTGCCGATTTGCTGTCCGAATTGCACGCGGTCGACGGCCCACTGCGTCGATAGCTCCAGGGCTCGCTCGGCGCGCCCAAGACAGGTCGCCGCCACCTGCAGCCGTGTGGCGCCCAGCCAAGTGTTGGCCACGTCGAAGCCGCGATGCAGCTCCCCCAATATCGCCGCCTTCGGAACGCGGCAGTTGTTGAATTCCAAAATGCTGTTGGTATACCCGCGGTGCGACACGTTCTTGTAGCCCGGACGTACCACGAAACCCGGATGCCCCATGTCGATGAGGAAGGCCGTCATTTTCTTGCGCGTACCGTGCGCGCTCGTCTCCTCGCCGGTGGCCGCGAACAGTATGACGAAATCGGAATGGTCGGCGTGGCTGATGAAATGCTTGGTGCCATTGATGACGAAATCATCGCCCGCCGCCACCGCCGTGGTCTTCATCCCGCGCAGGTCCGATCCTGCGCCGGGCTCGGTCATGGCCAGGCATTCCACGCGATCGCCCCGCACGGTGGGCAGCAGGTAGCGTTCTCGCTGCTCCCCTTCGCAGGCCAACAGAATATTGGAGGGCCGGCCGACGCAGCCATAGTGCAGGGCATAGCTGGTGCGCCCCAGCTCCTTTTCATAGAGAACCCAGGTGACGGTGTCGAGCCCCGCCCCGCCCACCTCGACGGGCATGTTGGCGGCATACAATCCGGCCTCGATCGCCTTCGCCTTCAGTTCCCGATGCAGCTCCTCGCGCAGCATGCCGGTCTCTTCGACTTCCTTCTCGTGCGGGTAGAGCTCGTTGAGCACGAATTCCCGCGTCGTCTTGACCACCATCTGCTGTTCGTCGTTGAGGGAAAAATCCATGATCGTGTCCTGTCCGCGTCAACGCGGCGTATTGGCCCAGCGGCGCAAAAGATCCAGCTGCAAGCGCAGTTGCTCCACCTGCATGACGGCCGGCCAATCGCGCGGGCTGGTGACCGCACTTGCCGTCAAACCGTTCATGAAGGTCACCACCGATCGCAGCACCTGATCGCGCACCGACTGCGGCCACGCCGGCCACTCCTGCCAGTACTTCGCAAAGCAGCGCGCGAACAGCCGCATGTACTCCCGGTGCACCCACACATTTAGCTGCTTGAGCTTCTTGTCCGCCGAGACCTGGCCCCAAAAGGCCATCCAGAATGCGCATTCGGTGAATCGTTGCGCATCGATCGCCAGCGCTTCGGAGAGCACGTCCAGGAGATTCGCCTCGCGTGTCGCGCGCTCGCGAGTCAATCTCTGCTCGATTCGCAACAGCATCAACCGCAGCGCCGCCAGAATGATTTCCTGCTTGGACTCGTAGTAGTGCGCCACCATGCCTGTGGTATAGCCCGCCGCGCGCGCGATGCGCGCCACCGTCGCCTGCTCGAACCCGAAACGCGCGACCACTTGGCAGGCGACGTGGGCGATTTCCTCGCGCCGGCGTGCATGGTCGACGATTTTCGGCATGGCCGTCTAGCCTCGCGCCTGCCCGACCGAGCGGCCTGCTTGCGCCGGCACCGGCAATCCGGCCTGTTGTGCGCGAATCGCCTCGAGCTTGGCGCGGACCTTGGCGTCGGCCGGCGCGGCCTTCGCCGCCCGGGTGTCGACGTGCAGGTACAATTGTTCGGCCGTTGCAATGAGGTGCTGGTCGCGGCCGCGATACATCCGATGAAACACCTGCAGGCGCTTGTCGTCGACCGCCAGTACCTGGGTCGTCACGTACAGGGGCTCGCCCGCCTTTGCTTCGCCCAGATGCATGACGTGGTTTTCGATGCTGTAGAACATGCGGCCGCTATCGCGATAGCTTTGGTCCACCCCCACCCTGCGGAACAATGCGTCCGTGGCGTCGCCAAATACCTGCCCGTAGCGGAAGTCGGACATATGGCGGTTGTAATCCACCCACTCCGGCCTCACCACGGCCTCCGCCAGCCGCAGGGGCTGCCCGGGCTCATCGGCTCGCTGCCCATCGGTGCCCGCGGCATCTCGATGCAGGCGCTCCTCGAGCGCACGCAAGGTCGCCCCGGCGCCGATGTTGTATTGGCGAAGCACCTGCTGGATCGCCACCAGGTAATCGTCCCTCAGACGTTCGAGTTCTCGGATCGAACGGCCGGCCGCTTCTGCCTGAGTGCCCTCGACCATGCGGTCGATCAATGCATCCGTGAGCTCCGGCGCTTCGAGCTTGGTCCACGGCCACTTCAGGCAGGGCCCGAACTGCGCAAGCATGTGCCGCATGCCGCTCTCGCCGCCCGCGAGATGATAGATGAGGTTCGTGCCCATGGCCGCCCAGCGCAGTCCCGGGCCGTAGATGATGGAATCGTCCAGTTCGCCGGTGGTCGCCACCCCGTCGTTCACCAGATGCAGTATCTCGCGCCACAGGGCCTCCTGCAGCCGATCGGTCAGGTGTCCGGGCACCTCACGCCGCACGTGCAGCGGGTGCATCCCGATATAGGTGAAGAATTCAGCAGCCGCATCGATCGTGGCCTGCACGGTCTTTTCCCCGCCGACCAGTTCCACCAAGGGCAGCAAGTAGACGGGATTGAACGGATGCGCCACACAGAAGCGTTCCGGAGAAACCATGTCGCGCTGCAGATCGGTGGGAGTCAACCCCGAGGTGCTCGACGCCACGATGACGTCGGCCGGCGCGTGCCGGCTCACTTCGGCCAGCATGCGCTGCTTCAGCGGCAACTGCTCCGGAATGTTTTCCTGGATGAAATCGGCCTGCTGCGCCATCACCTTGAGATCCGTGGTGAACGACAGCTTGCCCTTCGGCGGCAAGGGAGCGACAGTCAGTCGCGCCAGCGCCGGCTCCGCGTTCGCGACGGCGCCGCGTATCCATTCTTCCATTTCAGGCTTGACGTCCGCAGCAATGACGTCGATGCCGAAGTGCAGCGCCCGCGCCGCCCATCCCCCGCCGATGACGCCGGTTCCGAGCAGCCCCAGTGTCTTTACCTTTCGCATGATGCCCACCCCCGCATGGCCGCGGTCTTTGTAATGTTATGAGTATAATATAAAAAACCGGCAAGCGTCAGCCCCCGCCCCGCAGCCCTGTCGGGTGCCTGCTTCGGCGTGTGCGAATTCGGTGCGATCGCGCGGCAGCGATGCACCGTCCTGGAACCGCGTTGCCCAGGAATAATCGTCGCGCGCGCGCCTTGATCGCGCCGGCGCTTCATGTAATAACTGATCGCCAACCGGCGCAGCATCGTCGGGCGCGCCGACCCTACTC
>JBARBX010000833.1:0-2340 GCA_049793535.1 Steroidobacteraceae bacterium
TCATCATCGCGGTCATGATTTCGCGTGGGCCGAACGAACGCCCTTTGGCAACAACGGCGGTCGGACGTACGGCCGCTGCGATCGAATCGATACCACAAAGGCCACAGCCTGTAGGGCCCGCAATGTGCCGCCGCCGCTCGCTGAGGCGGGCTGCTCTCTCCTTCACCAGCCACATGCGTAGCTCGATGCCATCGTCGAGATCGACGATCTCAAGTGAGGCGATTTCTTCCGGGGATTGGACAATCCCTTCACTGAGGCTGAAGCCGACTGCAAAATCCCCGAGATTTTGCGGCGTCCCCATCATCGTCGCGTAGGCGCCGCCGTTATAGGTCAGCGCCAGCGCGGTCTCTTCAGGAATCGAACGCGTTCCCTCGCTGAGATGGTTATCCCGCCATGCCAGGCGATTTACGATACGAACTGGATCGCGCAACGGCCACTCCGCAGCTTCCGCCACGCGCGCAATGCGCCGCGTCTAATGGACCTGCTCCTCATAGGATTTCTGCCATTCCGACGGTCCGTTCGAGGGAGAGATCTGCGCCGCCGCGAACGGCGTAACAGCGTTTGCCCGGGGCCTGTCGGTTGGCTTCCAGAAAGGCATCCGGGGGGCCGGAGATCTCCAGCGATTTCGCGTCTTGCGGAACAATGATGGCGATCGGCTTGCTGCACTTCGTTCTCCTGGTCAAGGCTGCTCGCCGCGCGCCGGAGGCCCGCGCGAATTGCGTGCGGACCTGCCATGCGAGGCACCCTAGCGTTTGCGGGCTGCGAAGCTAACAAGTGCGTCGGCAACTCCTTTGCCATAGGCCGGGTCTGCCTTGGCACAGTTGGCCACGTGTCGTTCCTGGATATGTCGGGAAGCATTGCCGACCTGACGCGCCGTGTTGTCGAACAAGATCTTCTTCTGCATGGCATTCATCTTCCGGAACAGATCGCCGGGCTGCTGCCAATGGTCGTCATCGACGCGGTGATCCCAATGCGCCGCAGCGCCTTCGATCTCGAGCGGCGGTTCGTTAGACTTGGGCTGGTCCGTCCACTCGCCGAGACTGTTTGGCCAATAGCTCGGCGTACCGCCAAGATTGCCGTCGGTGCGCATGGCGCCATCTCGATGGTAGCTGTGGAACGGGCATTTCGGCGCGTTAATCGGGATCTGGTGATGATTGACGCCGAGTCGGTAGCGTTGCGCGTCGCCGTAGGAAAACAGACGGCCCTGCAGCATCTTGTCGGGCGAATAGCCGATGCCGGGCACGATGTTGGCTGGCGTGAACGCCGCCTGCTCGGTTTCGGCAAAGAAATTCTCCGGGTTCCGATTGAGCTCGTAATAGCCGACCTCGATCAGCGGATAGTCCGCCTTCGGCCAGACCTTGGTAAGATCGAACGGGTTGAAGGTAAATTTCTTCGCCTGCTCGTCGGTCATTACCTGGATGAACAACGTCCAGCGCGGGAAATCCCCGCGTTCGATGCTGGTGAAGAGATCGCGCTGATGGCTCTCGCGGTCCTTTCCAACCAGCGCCTCGGCTTCAGCATCGGTCAAATTCTGGATGCCCTGCTGGGTCCGGAAGTGGAATTTCACCCAGGCGCGCTCATTGTTGGCGTTGATGAAGCTGTAGGTGTGGCTGCCGAAACCGTGTTGGTGCCGGAAGCTTTTCGGGATGCCGCGCTCACTCATGATGATAGTGACCTGGTGCAGCGCCTCGGGGAGCAACGTCCAGAAATCCCAGTTCATATCCGGGTCCCGCATTCCTGTGCGCGGGTGCCGCTTGATCGCGTGGTTCAGGTCGATGAAGCGCAAAGGATCGCGGAAGAAAAACACCGGGGTGTTGTTGCCCACCACGTCCCAGTTGCCCTCATCGGTATAGAACTTGAGCGCATAACCACGGATATCACGCTCCGCGTCGGCCGCGCCGCGCTCGCCGGCCACCGTCGAGAACCGCGCGAACATCGGTGTCTGCTTGCCGATCTTCGAGAAGATCTTGGCCTTGGTGTAGCGGGTGATGTCATGGGTGACGGTGAACGTGCCGTGGGCACCCGCGCCCTTGGCGTGCATGCGCCGCTCCGGGATAACTTCCCGGTGGAAATGAGCCAACTTCTCGATCAACCAGACATCCTGCAATAACGCAGGACCACGCGGCCCGGCAGTCAAGATGTTTACGTTATCCGTTACGGGCGCACCGGAGGCGTAGGTCAGAAACGGCCTCTTGGTCTCATCGTTCATTGGGAGCTCCTGTTGGGGTGTTTCAAGGGTGATTCTTGCTGGCGCCGCACCTGCGGTGCCAGCCAAACGCCTTTGCGTTGCAAAGACTTACGATCAGCGAAGTCGCTTCGCGCGCTCGTGGAAGATGGAGC
>JBARBX010000834.1:0-3909 GCA_049793535.1 Steroidobacteraceae bacterium
CGTTAATTCTGCGCGTCGCGCATGAAAGACAATCCGCGCGCGCGCCGGCTGGGTGAACAGATCCAGCGAGAGATGGGGGACTTGCTGCGCCGCCATGTGAAGGACGAACGCATCGGCAATGTGACCATCACGGGGGTGAATGTCACGGGCGATTTGCGCACTGCCAGGGTGTACTACCTGGTCTTCGGCAAGGACGGCCCGGACCCCAAGGTGCAGCGGGGACTCGAGAGCGCCGCCGGATTCCTGCGCAATGCGCTGTCCAAATCCTTGATGATCCGCCACACGCCGACTTTGAGTTTCGAACTCGATACCTCCATCGAGCGCGGCGTGCGCTTGACCCGGCTGATCGATTCAGTCAGCAAGACGGCGAAGAGCGCCGGTGGCGGCACGTCCGCGACGGACTCGCCCGACGACGGCCACGTGATCGACGAAGGCTAAGGAAGCCTGTCTGATATGCCGGCTGACATCCATGGCATTTTATTGCTCGACAAGCCGGTGGGCTTGAGCTCGGCGGGTGCCGTCGCGCGTGCGAAGCGCCTGTTCGATGCGCGCAAGGCCGGCCACACCGGATCGCTCGATCCGCTGGCGTCGGGCCTTTTGCCCATCTGCTTCGGTGAAGCCACCAAATTCGGCGCGCAGCTCCTGGACGCGGACAAGACATATCGCGTGACGGTTCGACTGGGCGAGCGCACTCCGAGCGCCGATCGTGAAACCGAGGTGATCGAAAGGCGCGAGCTGCCGCCCTACACGCGGCAGCTACTCGATCAGGCGCTGGCCGGCTTTCCGCGCGAATATTCCCAGGTGCCGCCCATGCATTCGGCGCTGAAGCAGGACGGCAAGCCGCTGTATTCCTACGCCCGCTTAGGGCTGACCCGAGAGCGCGCCCCCCGGATCATTCTCATCCACGAGCTGCGCCTGCTCGAATGGCAGCCGCCCGACTTGTCGTTCGACGTGCGCTGCACGAAGGGCACTTACATTCGTGTCCTCGCCGAAGACTTCGCCGCGCAACTCGGAACGATTGCGCATTTGGCGGCCCTGCGTCGGCTCGGCGTGGCGCCATTTGGTGCAGAACGGCAATGGACATTCGAGGCTTTGGAATCGATGAGCCTGGAGGAGCGCCGGGCCATACTGCTGCCCGTGGACGCGGCGCTCATGAGCCGGCGGCGGCTGGATCTGTCCTTAAGCGGGGTCGGAGCGCTGCGCCAGGGGCAGACGCTGTCAATGCCCGTCGAGCCGCCCGGAATCGTGCGTATCTACGCGGCCGGCCTGGGATTTCTGGGTTTGGGGGAGATCGACGCGGCCGGCCGCTTGGTTCCGCTGCGACTTATTTCGTCGGTCTCGGTGGGGCCGCGTGGAATCCCTGCTTGAGGGCGGGTGCCGCGACGCGTACAATGCGCGCCTTCTTAAAAGGTCTAAGTTATTGATTGAGGTTTGATTTCAATGCCACTTACTCGAGAAGAAAAGACGGGCGTCGTCGGTAAATTCCAGCGCAGCGCGCAGGACACCGGTTCCCCCGAAGTTCAAATTGCCTTGTTGTCCGAGCGCATTAACGGCTTGAGCCAGCATTTCACCACGCACAAAGCCGACCATGCGTCGCGTCGCGGGCTGCTCAAGATGGTCAATCAGCGCCGCAAGCTGCTCGATTATCTGAAGAGCAGGACTCCGGACAAGTACACGCAATTGGTCGAACGCTTGGGGTTACGCCGCTAAGGGCGCCGCTGCAGGCCGCGTGCTCGAATGCATGCGCCTGCGTCTATACATTTCCGACACCGCAAAGGGGCTCTAAGTGAGCGCTATCAAAAAGAGTTTTAAATATGGGGATCACACCGTAACCATCGAGACGGGTGAACTCGCGCGTCAGGCCGACGGCGCCGTTCTCGTCACCATGAGCGACACGGTGGTTCTCGTCACGGCGGTGGGCCTGAAGAAGCCGACACCCGGCCGCGATTTCTTCCCACTGACGGTGAACTATCAGGAAAAGACCTACGCCGCGGGCCGTATCCCCGGCGGCTTCTTCAAGCGGGAAGGCCGCCCGACGGAGAAGGAAACACTGACCTCGCGCCTCATCGACCGCCCGATTCGGCCGCTGTTTCCCGAAGGCTTCATCAACGACGTGCAAGTGGTCGCCTCGGTGATCTCGGTCAACGCCGAAGTGGATCCCGACATCGCCTCGCTCCTGGGCGCTTCCGCGGCGCTTGCCATTTCCGGCATGCCGTTCCTGGGCCCCATCGGCGCGGCGCGCGTCGGCTACATCGACGGCAAGTATGTGTTGAATCCGACGGCGACTCAGCTCGCGACCTCCAAGCTCGATCTCGTCGTGGCCGGCACGCACGAAGGCGTGTTGATGGTTGAATCGGAGGCCGACGGCCTCAACGAGGAAGTCATGCTCGGCGCCGTGACCTTCGGCCACGAACAAATGCAGACCGCGATCAAGGCGATCAACGAACTCGCCGCGCAAGCCGGCAAGCCGAAATGGACGTGGGTCGCCCCGGAAGCGAACACGGAATTGCAGACCGCCGTTGGCACTTTTGCGGAAGCGGCCGTGAGCGCCGCCTATGCCATCACCGAGAAGCAGCAGCGCTACGCCAAAATCAAGGAAATCAAGAGTGCGGCGGTCGAGGCTCTGGCCAAGGGCGATGCCCCGAAATTCACCACGGACCAGGTCGGCGCGGAATTCTCGAATCTGGAATACAAACTGGTGCGCGCGAAGATCCTTGCGGGCGAGCCGCGCATCGACGGCCGCGACACCAAGACAGTGCGCGGCATCAACATCCGCACCGGAGTGTTGGCGCGAACCCACGGTTCGGCCCTGTTCACCCGCGGCGAGACCCAGGCCCTGGTGGTCACCACTTTAGGGACGGGACGCGATGCGCAGATCATCGACGGGCTGACCGGCGAGCGCAAAGAGCCGTTCATGCTGCACTACAATTTCCCCCCGTTCAGCGTCGGCGAGACCGGCATGATGGGATCGCCGAAGCGGCGCGAGATCGGCCACGGCAACCTGGCGAAGCGCGGCGTCAAGGCCGTGATGCCGGGAGTCGAGAAATTCCCGTACGTGATCCGGGTGGTCTCGGAAATTCTCGAATCGAACGGTTCGAGTTCCATGGCCTCGGTGTGCGGCACCAGCCTCGCGTTGATGGATGCCGGTGTGCCGATCAAGGCGCCGGTGGCCGGCGTGGCGATGGGACTGGTCAAGGAAGGTGCGCGGTTCCAAGTGCTCACCGACATCCTGGGCGACGAGGATCATCTCGGCGACATGGATTTCAAGGTTGCGGGCACGAAGGACGGCATCACGGCGCTGCAGATGGACATCAAGATCACGAGCATCACGCGCGAGATCATGAAGGTTGCGCTGGATCAGGCGCGCGACGGACGCCTGCACATCCTGGGCGAGATGAACAAGGTGCTCTCCAAGCCGCGCGAGAACATGTCGGAGTGGGCGCCCACCATCATCACTCTGAAGATCGATCCGGAGAAGATCCGCGACGTGATCGGCAAGGGCGGCGCCGTCATCCGGCAGATCACCGAGGAGACCGGCACCTCCATCGACATCGAGAACGACGGCACGGTGAAGATCGCCTCGGTGCAAGGTGCCGCGGGCCGCGAGGCGCAACGACGCATCGAATTGATCACCGCCGACGTCGAGGTGGGCAGGGTGTACGAGGGCAAGGTCGCACGCTTGATGGACTTCGGCGCCTTCGTGACCATTCTTCCCGGGCGGGACGGTCTGGTGCACATCTCGCAGATTTCCGAGGAGCGGGTGGAGCGCGTGGGCGACAAGCTGAAGGAGGGGGACGTCGTGCGCGTGAAAGTGCTCGAGGTCGACCGCCAGGGCCGTGTGCGTCTATCCATGCGCAATGTCGACGCGGCCTGAGCGCGCCCGCAGCTCCGTAGTATCGCGAGCAAGAC
>JBARBX010000835.1:0-7919 GCA_049793535.1 Steroidobacteraceae bacterium
ATATTGACCGGATTGCCGCAGGCGCCCTCGTTACATACCCATCCAGACTGCAATTCAGGCGTGTATCCCAGTGCCGCCAAACGCTCGACGATGGCATCGCGTAAGCGAGCGCCGGCGGGACTGCCGGTCGGATGCGGCACCCCGTCGCCGACCAGGTCCTGCAATATCCTCGCGGCGCGGTAGCCTGAAAATACGGTCTGGGGCGCGTCCATCCCCAGCGGCACAACCGGGCGGTAGGCGAGGCGGGCCGCCCCCAGCAATAGTGCGATTCCCGCGAAGGCGGCGATGAGTCCGCGATGGCGGGGGACCATGCGGGAGCTACCCCTTTTCAGCCTCGAAGCGCTTGATGCCGCTGAGCAGCTCTGCGTGCGCGACGTCCACGCCGGCCCAGCCGATGATTTTCACCCACTTGCCCGCCTCCAGATCCTTGTAGTGCTCGAAGAAATGCTGAATCTGCCGCAGGCGCATCTCCGGCACATCCTCGATCGATTTCCAGTGCTCGAACAACGGGCAGATATCGTCGGTGGGGACCGCCAGCACTTTGGCATCGCCGCCGGATTCATCGTCCATTCGCAGGACTCCGACCGCACGGCAGGGTACGACCACTCCCGGCAGCAGCGGAAACGGTGTATGCACCAGCACATCGACCGGATCATCGTCCTCGGCGACGGTGTGCGGCACGTAGCCGTAATTCGCGGGATAGTGCATCGACGTCATCATGAACCGGTCCACGAACAGCGCTCCGGTTTGCTTGTCTACTTCGTACTTCACAGGCTCGCCATGCATCGGAATTTCAATGATAACGTTGAATTCCTTCGGCACACGATCGCCGGCGGTCACATCATTGATGCTCATCTAAGCTCATTCCTGCGGGTGCGGGGAGTTGCCGCCGCATATGATAACCCTAAGAGGAGCCGCGCACGCCCCGGCGCCGCGGCGCGCGGGCTCAATCGATGGCGATCGATCGGGGCTCGTTGCCGGCGGCGAAGGGCGAATTGCCGACGGCGGACAGCGCGCCGGTCGTCGCATCGACTGCATACACGGAAATGTCGGCGGAGCTGTCGTTCGCGACGTAGGCGAATTGGCCGGACGGATCGAGCACTACGCTCACGGGAAGAGTACCGGCGGGCGCCTGCGAGCCTGTCGGAGACAGGGCCCCGCTGCTCGGCGTGATGGAATACACCGTCATTTGATTCTTCGCGGTGATATTGGCGCCGTACACATAGCGGCCCGCCGGGTCGACGGCGAGCGACTCAGGAGCGCTGCCGGTGGGGAGCGGCGAGCCCGAAACCGCCGTCAGCGCGCCCGCTGCATCGATCGAGAATTCGGACAGGGTGGCGGCCGTTTCGTTGGCGACATAGGCAAACGTTCCGGTGGGATCGATGGCAATCGCGACTGCGCCCAAGCCTGCCGCAAACGGCGACCCGGAAATGCCGCTCAAGGAGCCGGTGCCGGAGTCGATCGCCAGAACGGTGACATCGCCGCTGCCGAAATCGGTGACGTAGAGAAAGTTTCCGTTCGGATCGACCTTCAGCGACGTCGGATTGGTGCCGACAGCGAAGGGTGAATTGGGCAGCTCGCTCAACAGGCCGGTCGTGCCGTCGATGGCGTACGCCGACACGCTGTTGGCAGCAAAGTTTGTCACGTACACATAGTTGTCCGTGGGGTCCACGGTCACGGCGTAGGGGCCGCTGCCCGTGGCGGCCGGCAGGCCTGCGGATGCCAGCGCGCCGGTGGCGCTGTCGATGGCAAACACCGAGACATCGTTCGACGCATTGTCCACGACGTAGAGAAAGCGCCCGTTCGGATCCACGGCAACCGACACCGGCGCCGCGCCCGTTGCCGCGAACGGCGAGCCGGCGACCGGCGTCAACTGGCCGTTCGCCGAGTCTATGGCGTACGCCGAGAGGTCGTAGGACAGCTCATTGGCGACGTAGGCGAAACGTCCGGCCCCGGTGCATGAGACGATGACATGGGTGACATCGGCTTTGTCGATGCTGCCGGTACCGTTGTGCACGGAGCAAGTTTGCGTGGGGTTGGAGGGTTGTGTTCTTACCGTGACCGAGTAGGCGTCGCCGTTCTTGATGCCGTCCGTGAACGTGAACGCGCCGTTCGCCGCGAGCGCGAGGTCATTACCCGAATTGTCTTCGAGAACCAAATTCTGTCCGGTAAGGCCGGTCAGCGTACCGCCGATCGTGTACTTCGCGTCGAGGCTGCAGCTCATCATCGCCACCGCGGCGCCGGCGATGAGGGTCCATACGAGTATCTTCACGGTACACCCAAGGGTTCGCTCACACGTAACGTGGGACAGCGGGTGTTCGAATTCATTCCATCCCCGGCGCAATAGCCCTTGCGTGCGAACCCCCCGCTCGTGCGAACCGCCTGCTCATGTGTACCACCCGCTCATGTGTACCACCCGCTCGTGTGAACCAATTGACGGGACATCGTTCCAATTCCGCAAAGGACCACAATGCTCAACTTGCGATCGCCCATTAGTGTCAAGAAGTGTCTAGTTGCGGGCGGGGTGCTCACCGCGGCCTTGACTCCGTGCATCGCCGCCGCCGCGCTGGGGGAGCCGGAAGCCTCGGTGCAAACTGATGCGTCGCACCTGCGCGGCTCGAACAACGTCACCGAGCACGTAGGCTTCCGAGTGCACGAAATACAATTGCCCTCGGGCACCGCAGTGCGCGAATTCGTCGGCGCGGACGGCCAAGTGTTTGCCGTCGCGTGGCGCGGTCCCGCCCCACCGAATCTGCGCCAGATGTTGGGACGCTTCTTCGAACCTTTCGTCGCCGCAGCCGGCGCAAGGCGCACGGACCCCGGCCACCTGCAGGTCCGCACCGCCGATCTGGTGGTGCAATCGGGCGGTCACATGCGCGCTTTTGCGGGGCGTGCCTACCTACCCCAGAGCGTGCCGAACGGCGTCGACTTGGGGGAACTGCACTGATGCGCATCGCGCTCGCCGGATTGTGCGCCGCTGCGTGTCTGTCGGCGACCGGCTGCGGCGGCGGCAGCGGTACATCGCCGTCCCTGGGAGTGGGAGGTTCGACCCCGCCTCCCGCCTCCAATGTGGCCAGCGTCGTGGTCGACGCGGGTCCGACCAGCACCAGCCCCGACGTCAACACGCTGTTCACCACGGTAACGGTCTGTACTCCCGGCAGCACCACCAATTGCCAGACCATCGATCACATCGAAGTGGACACACAGTCCTTCGGACTGCGCATCCTCGCCCAGGCGCTGACCTTGGCGTTGCCGGTGCAGGCGGCGGCGAACGGCGGCTCGCTGCTGGAATGCACGGCCTTCGTCGACGGCTACAGTTGGGGCCCCGTCGCCCTGGCGGATGTGCAGATCTCGGGCGAGTCCGCGAGTTCGGTGCCGGTGCAAGTCATCGGCGATCCGAATTTCTCGGCCGTTCCCGCGGAATGCTCCGGGCAGGCGCCGGCGGAGGAGGACACGGTCGCCGCGTTCGGCGCCAACGGCATTCTAGGGATCGGCGTCTTCGACCAAGACTGCGGGACGCAGTGCGTGACCAGCGTCGACAACGGGTTTTACTTCGCGTGCAGCTCGACCCAGTGCCAGGACACCGCGGTGGCGTTGGCGACCCAGGTCACCAATCCCGTCTCGATGTTCGCCAAGGACAACAACGGCAGCATCATCGAATTGCCGAGCGTGCCGGCACAGGGCGCCGCCACTCTCACCGGCTCTTTGATATTCGGTATCGACACCGAAACCAACAACGCGTCGGGCAGCGAGACGGTGCTGACGGTGGACCCGCAGTTCGGCTATCTGACGGCGGCTTTCAACGCCACGTCCTTGAACATGAGTTTCATCGACTCAGGCTCGAGCGGCATATTCTTCACGGATACCGGCATCGCGCAGTGCGCCGACCCGAGCTACTCGCAGTATTATTGCCCGACGGCCCCGCTGAACCTGACGGTCACTTTGCAGGGAACCAACGGTATGAGCGGCGCGGTCGGTTTCAGCGTCGACAGCGCGGAGAGTCTGCAGATGAACAATCCGACCTTCGTCGCGTTGCCGACGCTGGCCGGCACCAATCCGATCCCGGGAAGCTTCGACTTTGGGTTGCCGTTCTACTACGGACGCCGCGTGGCGACGGCGTTGGAAAATAACAGTACTTCCCTCGGCGCGGGTCCCTACGTCGCCTACTGAACTCAAGGCACAGCGCGTGCCTGCGCTCGCGCATGAAGATCCGCTGCGACTCTTCGAATCACGCCCTCCCAGTCTCCCGCGCTTTCCTGCCGGTACAGCCTGGCGCTCGGGTACCAAGGACTGTCGGATCGATCCAATAGCCAGCGCCAGCAGGAGTCGAAGCGATTCAGTATCCACACCGGCTTGCCCATGGCGCCGGCCAAGTGCGCGGTCGAGGTGTCGACCGAAATGAGCAGATCCAACTGCGTGAGCAGCGCCGCCGTATCCGCAAAGTCGCGAAGCTCAGCCGCGAAGTCGGTGAGCTGCGGACCGTCCCAATGCCGGGCCATGATCTGCGCCAGCTCCGACTCGGCGGGCTGCCCTTTCTGCAGGCTGTAAAACTCGATGCCCGGAGCTTTAAGCGATGCGAACATGGGCAATGGGACGTTTCTGCGGTCGTTGATGGCCCAGAGTTCCGGCTGGTGGGCCCTGAATCCTCCCGACCACACCAACCCGACCCGGAGCTTTGTCTTTGCGCCCAGCCGCTCCTTCCAGTAGAGCGCCTTTGCGGGGTCGCTCTTGATGTACGGCGTACGCGCGGGGAGGGTGGCCAGCGTCGTCTTGAACGCCAACGGCAAACTCATCAGGGGACAGTAGTAGTCGAACGCGGGGCGAGGGTCGCCCTGGGCCAGCACTTGCGAGACTCCCTCGACGCCGGCAAGCAAGCCGCAAAGCGCCGGCTGCACCTCCAAAATCACCGTTGCCCCGCAGTCCGCAACCCATTTCGCGAAGCGGCAGAACTGAATCGTGTCTCCCATTCCCTGCTCGCTATGCAGAAGGATGGTCCTGCCGGCAATCGATTCCCGGCCCAGCCAGCAAGGCTCCGCCAGATATCTCACATCCTTGATGATGGGCCCGTTGTCGCCCTGCCAGCGCCACTCGTAGTCCTGCCAGCCATTCGGATAATCGCCGACCATCAATGACGCCATGGCCCTGTTGAAATAGGCCACGGCAAAATCAGGCTTGAGCGCAATGGCCCGGCTGAAATCGGCCAGCGCCGCCTCCAATTGATGGCGGTCCTGCCGCACCAGGCCGCGGTTCGAGTGCGCTTCGGCAAAATCCGGCTTGAGCGCAATGGCCCGATCGTAGTTCGAGAGTGCCTCGTCGAATCGATTGAGTTCCTTCAGCACGAGGCCGCGGTTCGAATAGGCCAGGGCGAAGTCGACCTTGAGCGCAATGGCTTCATCGTAGCTGGCGAGCGCCGCCGGGTAGCGCTTGAGGCTTGCAAGCGCGAGACCGCGGTTGTTGTAGGCATCCGGATAATCGGCTTTGAGTGCGATGGCTTCGTCATATCTTGCGACCGCCGCCTCGTGCCGCGCCTGCTGGTGCAACGACAGTGCCTGCTGAAAGGTCGCTTCTGCCTGTGCTGCGTGCTCTGGTGTCATTGACGAGGACTCTCGCTTCTTCCGGCGACTGCTCCGGACCGAACTTAAGTGAATAGCCGATGGTACAGCGGGCCGCGGACGTCGGCGTGCGCCCGCCGCCCCCAGCAGCTACAGCAGGGTGGGCGGACGGTCGGGGGCGGGATAGACTAGGTTCATGACGACCAGACGGACACCCGCAGCGCCACCTGCGGCGGCCAGTAGTGCGGCCCTGCGGCTCGACTACATGTCCTGCGACGAGATCGCTTCGCAGGCTGCCCCCTGGTGGCAAAACGTGTTGGGGGTGGTGGGGTTCGAGAAGCTGCCGGACTTCGGGGCGGAGGTGCCGGTGACCGCCAGCATGACCCCGTCTTTGGGGACGAACGGCAATCTCTGCGAGGTGTGGCGCGTCGCGGATCCGGCGGTGCGGCTGTCGAACGGTGCCGCCAGGCAGAGTCCGGTGCACTATCGGTTTTGCGAGGACTTGCTGTTCGGCTCCATCACCATCGAAGAGCGCGGGATGGACGCCGGGGAGCTGTCGCGGGCGACGGCCATCGCCTACCACGGAATTTTCGGGGTACTCGCGGAAACCCAGCACCCGCACCTGATTCGCGTGTGGAACTATCTGCCGGAAATCAACCGCGAGGCCGGCGGCGACGAGCGCTACCGGGTGTTCAATTCGGCACGCCAACTGGCGTTTCGCAATTCGGGCCGCGCGACCACGGGCACCGTGCCGGCGGCCAGCGCCTTAGGCTCGCCCCCGGGCAGCCCGATTTCCATTTACTTCCTGGCGGCGCGGCGGCCGCCGAAGATGATCGAAAATCCCCGCCAGACCAGCGCCTACTACTATCCGCCGAAGTTCGGCCGGCACAGCCCGATCTTCTCGCGAGCCTGCGTATTGAGCGAATCGGCGGGGACGAATCTGTTCGTGTCCGGTACCGCGAGCATCGTCGGCCACGAAACCATTCATCCGGGGGACGTGGCCGCGCAGACCCGCGAGACCATGGCCAACATCAACGCACTGTTGGACGAGGCGAATCGCGTGATGGCTTCGGCGCGCTACTCCCTGGACGGCCTCAAATTCAAGGTCTACGTGCGCCAGCCGTCGGATTTCCGCGCCATCGAAGCGGCGCTGGCCGGGTCGCTGCGCCCCTCGACCGCCGTGGTGTATTTGCAGGCGGATGTTTGCCGCGAGGATTTGCTGGTCGAGATCGAGGCCACCGGCGAGTCGAGCGGCCCGGGCGCGGAGGCGCCGAGCGTTCACGGCGCGGGCGCCCGCATTATGTAATCTGGCTGTCACGTCGCCTCCATCTGGCAGTCGATGCCTGGTGGATTTCTCCTGCGAAGGTATTAAGCTGGCGCTCATAAGGGGCCCCGCCATGCGCGGGAACAATGTCATTCAAGGACTCGAAGGGGACAATCATGCAATTGACTCGTATCTGGGTTGCCGCAGCATTCGCCGCGGCCGTCATCAGCGGCATATCGTCCGCGCCGGTGCTCGCCAGGAATCAGCCGGCCATCGTCGATTTGGGCGCCGCCGATAATATCGCCGGCCAGTCGCAGATGTCGGTCACCGTATCGCTGAAGCTGCGCAATACCGATCAAATGGAATCGATGCTGCAGGCGGTGTACACCGCCGGCGGCCCGAGCTACCGGAAGTTCCTCACTCCTCAGCAATTCATCGCCAAGTTCGGTCCCACCGCGGCAACCGTCGCGCGCGTGACTCAGCATTTCCAGAAGGCCGGCTTGCAAGTTGCGCAGACTACCGGCACTCACTTGAGCGTGTCGGGCGGCACGGCGGCGCTGCAGTCGGAGTTCGGCGTGCAGCTGCACGCTTTCGAGGTCGCTCCGACAGCGACGGCGCCGGGGTATCGTTTTCATTCGCCCATGGGCGCCCCGCAGATCGCGTCGGACATAGCCGACGCGGTGCAGAGCGTGGACGGCCTCGATACCCGGCCGAGGTTCCGGCCACATCTGGCGCACACGGGGTTGGCGCAGAGCGACGGCAGATTGCTCGGGCTTCCGGCCGCCGCGACGCCCAGCGCCGCCAATCAGCCCGGATCCCTGACGGTGACCGATTTCGCCAAACACTACGACGTGAATCCGCTGTATCACGCGGGCGTCGACGGCAATGGCGCGACCATCGGCATCGTGACGCTCGCCTCATTCACCCCGAGCGACGCCTATGCCTACTGGAAGGCGGTCGGATTGAACGTCAAGTCCAATCGAATCCGCGAAGTACAGATCGACGGCGGGTCGGGTCCCGTCAGCGATGCGGGCGGCTCGCTTGAAACCACGCTCGACGTCGAGCAGTCGGGCGGTCTGTCGCCCGCCTCGAAAGTGGTGGTG
>JBARBX010000836.1:0-5353 GCA_049793535.1 Steroidobacteraceae bacterium
CAAAGTGCGCGACACGGTGCGGGGGGTTCTGAAGGCGCGCGGCTCCACGGTCGAATTCGACACGGTCTCGAACCCCGAATTCCTCAAGGAGGGGGCGGCGCTCAATGACTTCATGAAGCCGGACCGGGTCATCATCGGCACGGATTCCGAGCGGGCGACCGAGCTACTGCGCACCCTGTACGAGCCCTTCACCCACAATCGCGACCGCATGATTGTGATGGACGTGCGTTCGGCCGAGCTCACCAAGTATGCCGCCAATGCAATGCTCGCGACCAAGATCAGCTTCATGAATGAATTGGCCAATCTGGCCGAACACTTCGGTGCCGACATCGAGGCCGTGCGCGTCGGCATCGGCTCAGACCCGCGCATCGGCTATGCCTTCATCTACCCCGGGGTGGGCTACGGCGGGTCCTGTTTTCCGAAGGACGTGCAGGCGCTGAAGCGCTCGGCGGACGAGGTGGGCTACGAGGCCAGCGTGCTCACCGCGGTGGAGCGCGTCAACAACCGCCAAAAGCACGTGCTGTTCGAGAAGATCCAGCGGCATTTCGGGGATTTGCGCGGCAAGACCATCGCCCTGTGGGGCCTGGCCTTCAAGCCCAACACCGACGACATGCGCGAGGCGGCCAGCCGTGTGCTCATGGAGGCTCTGTGGGCGGCGGGCGCCAAGGTGCGAGCCTACGATCCGGTGGCCATGCCCGAATGCGCGCGGATTTACGGGTCACGACCCGACCTTGTCCTGTGTAAGACCAGCCCCGAGGTGGTGGACGGGGCGGATGCGCTGGCCATCGTGACCGAATGGCGGGAATTTCGCAGCCCGGACTTCGACGCCATCAAGGCGGCGCTGCGCACCCCGGCCATCTTCGATGGGCGCAACCTCTACGATCCTGCGCAAATGGCGCGCGCCGGCTTCAGTTATTATGCAATCGGCCGTGGGCAAAGCCTTCCATCAGTGAGTAAATCGTGACCCTATTGGTTCCGGTGATTCTATCCGGCGGCGCGGGTACCCGGCTCTGGCCGCTGTCGCGCGAAATGTATCCCAAGCAATTGCTCGCCCTGACCGGCAAGCTCACCATGCTGCAGGACACCGCCGTGCGCTTAGGGGGAATAACCGGCGCCCAGTCGCCCATCGTGGTGTGCAACGAAGCGCATCGCTTTACCGTGGCCGAACAGATCCGCACCTTAGGGATGAAGGCCTCCGCCATTTTGCTCGAGCCGGTGGGCCGCAATACGGCGCCGGCCGTCGCTCTGGCGGCGCTCAAGGCCCAGCAAATTGACGCGGACGCCATCCTGGTGGTGGCCCCGGCGGATCATGTGATTCGCGACACCCGCGCCTTCCAGGCCGCGGCGGCCGCGGCGGCGGCCTTGGCGCAGGACGGCAAGCTCGTGACCTTCGGCATCGTGGCCCATGCGCCCGAGACCGGCTACGGCTACATCCGCCGCGGCGCGGGCAAGGGCCCGGCCTTTGCCGTGGCTCAATTCATCGAAAAGCCGCCGCTCGATCTGGCGACTCAGTTCGTCGCCACGGGCGATTACTACTGGAACAGCGGCATGTTCGTGTTCAAGGCCGACCGCTATTTGAGCGAGCTGGCGGCCTTCGCTCCGGACATTCTGGAGGCCTCCCAGGCGGCCTTCAGCGCGGCCCGGTCGGACTTGGATTTCACGCGCATCGACAAACCCGCGTTCGAGAAATGCCGCAGCGAGTCGATCGACTATGCGGTGATGGAGAAGACGCAGGATGCCCTGGTCCTGCCGCTCGATGCCGGCTGGAGCGACGTCGGCTCCTGGGCCTCGCTGTTCGATGCCCTGCCCGCCGACGAAGAGGGCAATGTGCTGCAGGGCGACGTCATGGTGCACGACTCCCACGACTGCTATGTCCACTCGACCAGCCGCCTGGTGACGGCCGTGGGCATGGACGATCACATCATCGTCGAGACCAAGGATGCGGTGCTGGTCGCGCCCAAGGAGCGCGTTCAGGACGTGAAGGAGCTCGTGGCCATGATCAGGAAATCCGGCCGCAGCGAATCGGCCTGGCATCGCGAGGTGTTCCGGCCCTGGGGCAGCTACGACAGCATCGACAACGGCGAGCGCTTCCAGGTGAAGCGTCTGTCCGTCAAGCCGGGCGGGGTGCTGTCCCTGCAAATGCATCATCATCGGGCCGAGCACTGGATCGTGGTGCAGGGCACGGCACGCATCACCTGCAACGAGAAGACCTTTCTCTTGTCGGAGAATGAGTCCACCTACATCCCCATCGGTGCCAGCCACCGCATCGAGAATCCCGGCAAGGTGCCGCTGCGCATCGTCGAGGTGCAGACCGGAACCTATCTCGGCGAGGACGACATCGTGCGCTTCGAGGATAACTACGGCCGCCAAGGGACCAATACTTGAAATCGATCACCTGCTTCAAGGCGTACGATTTACGCGGCCGGATTCCTGGCGAGTTGAATGACGATGTGGCTTACCGGGTGGCGCGCGGCTACGCGCAGTTCCTGAATCCGGCGCGCATCGTCGTGGGCCGCGACATCCGGCTGTCGAGCGGAGGGCTCACCGATGCCGTGTGCCGTGGCTTGACGGAGAGCGGCGTCGATGTCTACGACATCGGGGTGTGCGGCACCGAGGGCGTGTACTTTGCGTGCTTTGATGGCGGTTACGATGGCGGCATCATGATCACCGCCAGCCACAACCCTCCCGACTACAACGGCATGAAGTTCGTGCGCGAGCAATCCAAGCCCATCAGCGGCGACAACGGCCTTCAGGAGATCCGCGGCTTCGCGGAGCGCGCTGATTTCCCGGCGCAGCCGCGCCCGGGCGTGCGCCGGGCGATCGACATCTTGGATCCGTATGTGACGCATCTTTTGTCCTATGTGGATGCGAAAAAACTGCGACCCCTTAAAATCGTCGTCAACGCCGGAAACGGCGGCGCGGGGTTGATCATCGATGCCCTGGAGAAGTACCTGCCCTTCGAGTTCATCAAAATGCATCATGAACCGGACGGACACTTCCCCAACGGCATCCCGAATCCCATGCTGGAGGAGAACCGCACGCCCACGGCCGAGGCCATCCGCCGGCATGGCGCGGATTTAGGGATTGCCTGGGACGGCGATTTCGACCGCTGCTTCTTCTTCGATGAGCGCGGCGCCTTTATCGAGGGTTACTACATCGTGGGTCTGCTGGCGGAGGTGCTGCTGCGCGGGTCTCCCGGTGGCAAAGTGGTGCACGATCCGCGCCTGACCTGGAATACCCTGGAAGTGGTCAATGCCCACGGCGGAGTGCCGATGCTCTCGAAATCCGGCCACGCCTTCATCAAGCAGCGCATGCGCGAGGTGGACGGCGTCTACGGCGGGGAGATGAGCGCGCATCATTATTTTCAACGCTTCGCCTATTGCGACAGCGGCATGATTCCCTGGCTCATCGTCGCGCAAATCCTGAGCGAGACCGGACAGACCCTGTCCAGCCTGGTGGGCGAGCGCATCGCGCTCTTTCCAGTCAGCGGCGAGTTGAACTATCGGGTCCCTGATGCCCAGGCGGCCATCGCGGCCATCGAGGCCCGCTATGCTCCGCAGGCCATGGTCCTGGACCGTGTCGACGGAGTGTCCTTCGAGTTCGCGGATTGGCGCTTCAACCTGCGCAGTTCCAACACCGAACCCCTGTTGCGGCTCAATGTGGAGGCGCGCGGCTCGGTGAACCTCATGCGGGCCAAGACCGAGGAACTTTTGGGTCTGCTCAAATCCCAGGGCGCGGTCGCCGCGGACCAGTAAACCCATGTCTGCCATTCCTAAGCTCAGCGTCGTCATTCCGGTCTACAACGAAGAGGCGGTGCTGCCGACTTTGTTCTCGCGGCTGTACCCGGTGCTGGATGCGCTCGAGCTGACGTACGAGATCGTGTTCGTGAACGACGGCAGCAAGGACCGCTCGGTCGCGCTGCTGCGCCAGCAATTCTCCTTGCGCCCGCGGGAAACCCGCGTGGTGCTGTTTCATGCGAATTTTGGCCAGCACGCGGCCGTGATGGCCGGACTCGCCTATGCGCGCGGCGAGTGGGTGGTGACCCTGGATGCGGATTTGCAAAATCCGCCCGAAGAGATCGGCAAGCTGGTGGGCAAGCTCGGTGAGGGCTACGACTATGTTGGCACCATTCGCGAGCAGCGCCAGGACTCGTGGTGGCGGCGCTGGTTCTCCAAGCGCATCAACAAGCTGCGCGAGTGGATCACCCCCGTGCGCATCACCGACCAGGGCTGCATGATGCGCGGCTACGCGCGCTCGGTGGTGGCGGCGCTCAACCAGACCCGGGAGGTCAATACTTTCATACCCGCGCTCGCCTCCCTGTACGCCATGAACCCCATCGAGGTGCGCATCGCCCATGAGGAGCGGTTTGCGGGCCGCTCCAAGTACTCCCTGTACAGCCTGATCCGGCTGAATTTCGACCTGATCACCGGATTCTCCGTGGTGCCCCTGCAGCTCTTTTCCATGGTGGGCATGCTGATTTCCCTGGGCTCGGGCCTCTTGTTCCTGGTGCTGGTGGTGCGCAGATTGTGGTTCGGCTCCGAGGCCGAGGGCTTGTTCACCTTGTTCGCCTTCGTCTTCGTCCTGATCGGCGTCGCGCTCTTCGGCATTGGCCTCTTGGGCGAGTACGTCGGGCGCATCTACGCCCAGGTGCGCGAGCGGCCGCGCTACATCGTGCAGGCGATCCTGGAGGATGGCGAGGAAGTCGCGCCGGCGGTACCGGCCGCGGACTCATTGCCGCGCGCCGAGGCAATACCTCGGTGACGCGGGCGGTGGTGTTTGCCTACAGCGAGGTGGGGGTGCGCTGCGTGCGGGAGCTCTTGGCCGCCGGCGTTGAGATTTCGCTGCTCTTCACCCACGCAGACGATCCCGGCGAGCGCCAGTGGTTCGGCAGCATGCGGCAATTGGCCATAAGCCAAGGTCTGCGAGTCGAAACGCCGCAGGATCCCAATGCCCCTGAGTGGATCGCCGAGGGCAGGGCCGCCGATCCGGATTTTCTGTTCTCGTTCTACTATCGCTACCTGCTGGATGCGGCCTGGTTGTCCGTGCCCCGCCGCGGAGCGCTCAATATGCACGGCTCCTTGCTGCCCAAGTACCGCGGCCGGGCGCCGGTGCACTGGGCCATCCTCAAGGGCGAGGCCGTGACGGGCGCGAGCCTGCACTACATGGTGGAAAAGGCCGATGCGGGCGCGCTCATCGACCAGCAATCCGTGCCCATTCTGGAGAACGATACGGCGCTCGAGGTGTCGCTCAAGGTGGCCGAGGCGGCCGCGCAGGTGTTGCGACGCAGCCTGCCGGCATTGGTGGACGGCAGCGCCCAGGCGCGGCCGCTGGATCTTGCAATGGGCTCCTATTT
>JBARBX010000837.1:0-9745 GCA_049793535.1 Steroidobacteraceae bacterium
CCGTGAGATTCTTGCCCTCGACGTACACCTGGAATTCCTTGGTGAACTTGTAGTGAAAGGTGGCGGTCAGCCATTGAAAGGGACTGGAGATGGCCGGCCAGCCCGGAACCTCGGTGCACTGATTGCAGGCGTACTGATAGCTCGCGGCGTAGTCCCAGTTGACATCCGCACTGATCGGGCCTTTTTCATACAGCAGCCCGGCCGAGAGGGTCATGGGCGGTACAGCATTGATGGCACCGATGCTGTTGCCGTTCTGGTCGTAGCTCTTGTTTTCCGTGCGCGTGTACTGCATGTGCACACCGAAGCCATTGTCCATAATGTGTTGCCAGGCGAGCTCGATGCCGTAGAAGGTGCTTTTGGCACCATTGGCCGGTTCCGTGATGGTCCACGGAAAGGCACTGCAAGTTACCGTTGCCGAGGCCGGCGGGGGTCCGCCCACACATGCGATCGTGCCCAGATTGACGTTGGTCAGAGTGCCGGTATAGATGTCGTCGCGGATTTTCTTGCCGAACAGCGCGGCCGTCAGTGCCGAATGCGGCCGGTAATACCATTCCGCGGAGAAATCCAATTGAGTCGCTTTGATCGGCTTCAATCCCGCCGTGCCGCCGTAGAAGAGCTGCGCTGTCCCGTTGCTGGCATTGTTCGTCGACGTCGGCGCCAACTCGTTGAGGTCGGGGCGGGACATGGTCTCCGCCAGCGCGGCTCGCAACTGCACTTTGCCCGGCACGACCCAGTAATTGAAATTCGCGGACGGCAGCGGCAGGACGTACTGGCCCTTCGTCACGGAATTCTGCCCGGTGGCATATTGCACATTCCAAGTCTCCGTAGAGGAATTGATGGAAGGTGTCCATAGTGAGACGGGTGCAGCGATGGCGGTTGACGCGGTGGTGTTGGTGCGCACGATGCGCAATCCTAAGTTTCCGGCCCAATTCGTTCCGGCGAAGGTCATTTCCCCGTACGCGGACAATGTTTTCTCCGTTACATCGTACGAATTGTAGGGATTGGGCTGCGGCAGGGTTTGGCTGAAGTCGAAAGGCGACGAACAGGGCAGGCTCGAGCAGAAGAACGGATTGGGCTTGCCGTTCAAGCTCTTCAAGAATGCCAGCAGCTGGCCGACGTTCAGTTGCGGCATCGTGGTGGGATAGGATCCACCGGCCCCTTGCATGAAATTCGGCAAACTGACCATGGAAATCACTGGGAAACCCTGAGCCCCGAAGGAGTAAGGGTTGCACTGAACGGGACAGCCCGCTGTTTGATACAAGGTGCCGTACTGGCCGGAGCCATTGGTCCAGTCGTTGCTGATGTCGGTGCGATCCTTGTCGCGAGTGCTATAGCCGGCGCCGAACAGGATCTTGTCGAACCAGCCCAACCCCACCTCATACTTGCCATCGAGCGTGAATCCCGTGATCTGATCGTGAACCGAATAGCCGTTCAACCCGTCGTAGTGGGTCGACCAGTAGTTGTTGTTGTTGAGAAATCCTGAGTTCATGAGAGACGTGTAAGAGCAGGAACCCGGGCTGGTCGAACTGGCGGTGCCCTTGGGGCAGGTAGTCAATCCAAGCTGACTGGGCGGCACCAGCACATTGAAGTTCGGCAGGCTGTTGGGCACATCGGAAAAGATCAGAGTATCCGGGGCGGTCGGTGTATTTGTGACCAGGCCCGCGGTCACGAAGCTGTCTTGTCCACCCTCGGGCCGGTTGGCCGTCGATCGATACCCGTCGGCGGCGAAGCTGAGCTTGTCGGTCGGTTTCCATTCAACGTTCAAACCGAATACCGAGGTGGTGACTACGCGATCCACGGTGTTGTTCACCATTTCCGGCTGAAATTGACTGACCGTGATACCGGTCACCACGCCGTTCTTTACCACCGGGTTTGACCAGGAGGTTCCGATCTGGTCCGGCGAAGGAAAGTAGTAGGACTCGTTGTAGCCGATCTGCGGGTCGTTCAGGTGGGTCCACAGTCCGTCGGCGACTATCTTAAGTTCAGAGCTGGGATGCCATTCGAGACTGCCGGAAATCGCGTCGCGCTTCTTCTCATCGAAGATGGAACCGAAGGTAATGCAGCACGGTGTGGCAGCGAGCGGTACGCTACTGGCGGTCGGCGGTATGCTGGGATTGTTGGGGTTCGGGGCCGGAAAGTACGTCGGACTATTGGCGTCGTACCACACCGGCCCGTAAATGTTCTGGTTGTAGGCGTTGAGCGAATCCGTGCGGATCTTGGTATCTGAATGCACGGCACCGAGTAGAAAGCCCAATGTCCGGTCGTCGTTGGTATCCGAGACGAAGGCTGAAAATTTGTCGCCCTTTAAGTCCGACATGTCGTTGTCGTTGCCCTCGGCATGCACTCCGCCGTGAAACCCGGGATTGTCGAAGGGGCTGGCGGTGCGCAGGTTCACGGTGCCGCCGATGCTGCCCTCGAGCGCCGAGGCCTGCGTTGATTTGAGTACATCGGCGCCGGAGATCACTTCGGAGGGCAGCACGTCGAAAGCCATATCGCGGCTGTCGTCATCGCTGGCGAGAATACGGTTGTTGAGCGTGGTGATGTTGTACTGAGGCCCGAGGCCGCGCACGTTGACATGAATTCCCTCGCCGCCGGTGGTGCGGTCGATGGTGATGCCGGGCAAGTGTTCCAAGGAGTCGGCGACATCGGCGTCGGGGAATCGGCCCAGTTCGGTGGCGTTGATCGAGTCAAGTACCACCGAGGCGTCCTTCTTGAGTTCGAGCGACTTCTCGAGGCTGGCGCGAATTCCCGTGACGGTGATTTCTTGCAGCTCCGGGGCATTGGCATTCGCGTTGGTGGCTGTAGTTTCAGCAGCGGGCGCCGCATCGTTGGCGTTATCGACGGCGAATGCCGCGAAGCTTGAGCCGAGCGAAGCGGTGGCGGCCAAGAGCAGAGCAGAACGCAGGCGCAGCGTTAGCATAACAATCCCCTTTTATGATTCTGGTTGCTTGATCCTTTAAGGCCGGGCAGCGCGCGGGACCTAGGGTCAGCACTTCCGACCTTAAACGAAACTAACTTAACTTTCAATAATGATTATTACGAAGATTCTGGAGATTGGCCTCAATGTGATACCGAGAAAATATATCTATTGAAATTTAAGTAAGTTTCAAATATAAGAGATCACCGGGTCGTGCCCGGACCCCAATCAACTCGAATACGGCTTCGCCACAGGGATTAAATTCAATGAGATCAAGAGCCTGGTTGGCCTATGCCCTGGTGACGACGGGATTTTGGGGGGTGTGGGGTGCATTCACCGGGGTGCCCTCGAATCACGGTTTTCCTGAAACATTGATTTACGTGGTGTGGGCCGTGACCATGATTCCGCCGGCGCTCTTCGCCTTGCGGCGAGTCGGCTGGCGCTTGCAGCACGATGCGCGGTCGGTGTGCTACGGCGCCCTGATCGGGCTGCTGGGAGCGGGTGGCCAGATGCTCCTGTTCCATGCCGTGAGAACGGGCCCTGCCTACCTGATTTTTCCGGTCATTTCCCTGTCGCCCGTGGTGACCGTGGTTCTGTCGTTGGCCCTGCTGCGTGAGCGTACCGGCAAGCTCGGCGCACTCGGCATTGTGTTGGCATTGTGCTCGCTCCCCCTGTTCGATTACTCGGGCGGTTCATCGGCCGGCGCCTACGGCCAATTGTGGTTTCTCCCGGCGCTGGGTGTGCTGGTGGCCTGGGGGGTACAGGCCTTTTTCATGAAGCTTGCCAATGCGACCATGGATGCCGAAAGCATATTCTTTTATATGACGGTTACCGGTCTGTTGTTGATTCCCGTTGCGCTCGCCATGACGGATTTCTCCGTGCCCATTAACGTAGGGTGGAATGGTCCCTACCTGGCGGCAGCCATTCAGATTCTCAATTCGATCGGCGCGCTGACCCTGGTATATGCCTTTCGCTACGGCAAGGCCATCGTGGTCTCGCCCCTGACCAACGCGGGCGCGCCCCTCATCACCGCGGTGCTGTCGATCGCCTTGCTGGGCACCTCGCCCACCGCCACCAAACTGGCCGGCGTCGCCTTGGCGCTCATTGCCGCCGTGTTCCTCGCCATCGAGCCTGAACCCGCGGCGGTCGCTGCCAATACACTGAAACCAGAGACCCTCTAGGAGAACGGTCAATCATGATTATCCGGCGAGACACGAGCAATCGGCGCGAGCGCATCGTCGCTCTGCTGCGTGAACAGGGTAGCGTGCAAATTCCGGCGCTGGCCGAACGGTTTCGCGTCTCCACGCAGACTCTGCGCAAAGACCTGAATTTTCTCGACATCAAGGGCATCTGCACGCGCTCATCGGGAGGGGCAATTCTCAGGCGCGCCGGGCTATCGCCCACCGAGCAGGCGATCGAGGTCAAACGCACGCTGTTCGCGGAAGAAAAAGCCCGCATCGGCAGAGCCGCCGCCGCACTGATCAAGAACGACGAGTCGGTGCTGCTCGACTCCGGGACCACTGCATTGCAAGTGGCGCGGCACATCGAGCCCACCGCTTCGCTGGTGGTGGTCACCAACGACGTCGGGATCATGAACGAATTGGTGACCCGGGAAAACGTGCAGCTCGTGTTCCTGGGCGGCACGCTGCGCCGGAAGAATTTGTCCTTCTACGGCACGCAGACCGAGCGGGCGCTGCAGGATTTGCACGTCGACAAGTTGATTCTCGCCGCCGATGGATTCGACATCGAGAAGGGGCTCACCACGCATTTCGAACCGGAGGCCTTGCTGAACCGGATGATGTGCCGGGCCGCCTCGGAAATCATCGTGGTCGCGGATTCCTCCAAATTCGGCCGGATCTGCCTGCACAAGATCATCGAGTCGCAAGGAATCTCGAAGCTGGTGACCGACACGGGAATCCCGGAGTCGGCCCGCGAAGAGCTGACCCGGATCGGGGTCGAGGTCATCAGCGCGTGAAGATCATTCGGGAAGTCGTGGCGCGGCACAAAGCCGGGCGTTCCGTGGGCGTCTATTCGGCGTGCTCGGCGCACCCGCTGGTGATCGAAGCCGCGCTCAAATCTGTGCGGCGGCAGTCCGGCGCGGTATTGATCGAGGCCACCTCCAATCAAGTCAATCAGGATGGCGGCTATACGGGCATGCGTCCGGCCGATTTCAGCCGCTTCGTGCTCGACATTGCGGCAAGGCTCGGCGTGCCCGGCGAACAGGTGCTGCTGGGAGGGGACCATCTGGGCCCGAATTGCTGGCAGGATCTGCCGGCGCATGCGGCCATGCTCAAGTCGGAGCAACTCATCGCCGACTATGTCGCAGCGGGTTTTCGCAAGATTCATCTGGACTGCTCCATGTCCTGTGCGGATGACCCCACGCCGTTGACCGATGCCGTCGTGGCGCAGCGCGCCGCACGTTTGTGCGTGGTGGCCGAGAAAACCTGGAAGCGCGCCGGCGGTGAAGCGCCGGTGTACGTCGTCGGCACCGAAGTGCCGGTGCCCGGCGGCGCGAAAGAGTCGCTCACCGAACTGGCGCTGACTGACGCAAAGGCCGCGACCGCGACGATCGATGCGCATTGGGATGCGTTCCAATCCGCGGGACTGCACCATGTCTGGCCGCGCGTGATCGGACTCGTGGTGCAACCGGGCGTCGAGTTCGATCATCATAAGGTCATCGACTTTCAAGCGCCGCGCGCCGCCGATTTGGCCGCTGTGGTCGAGGCGCAGCCCTACATGGTCTACGAGGCGCACTCCACCGACTATCAGACGTCGGCCAATCTACGGGCCCTGGTGCAGCGGCACTTCGCGATCCTGAAAGTGGGGCCCGGGCTGACATTCGCCATGCGTGAGGCGCTTTGGGGATTGGATGAAGTCGAGCGCGAATGGCTGGGAGCCGACCGCTCTTCGCGGTTGCGGGAAACGGTTCAGCAAGCCATGACTGCTGCCCCGCGGTATTGGAACAAATACTATCTGTCCGACGGCCGCCAGTTGACCTTGGATCGACAGTACAGTTTGAGCGATCGGATCCGTTATTACTGGCCGGTACCTGAAGTCGAAACGGCCCTGAATCGACTGCTGGCGAATCTGGACTCGAACCCGCCGCCGCTCACTCTGTTGAGCCAGTACTTGCCCTTGCAATACGAAGCCATACGCTCAGGCAGGATCGGCCTGCGCGCACGCGAGCTGGTGCTGCACTCCATCGAACAGGTGCTGGAGCAATACTCAGCCGCCTGCGCCGACACCCCGAGCTCATGATGCACTACCTGCAACTGGACGAAACCGCCCTGAATCGTGCCGGCGCCCTGTGGACGGCGCGCGAGATCGCGCAGCAGCCGGAGAGCTGGATTCGCACGCAGGCACTTCTACGCCAGCACGCTGCGCCGATTGCGGGCTTTCTTGCGCCCTTGCTGGCGCAGCCTGAGCTGCGAATTATTCTCACGGGGGCAGGCAGCTCGGCCTTCATCGGTGAATGCCTGGCGCCGCTGCTCATGCAGCAGCTCGGCCGACGAGTGGAAGCGATCCCGACCACGGACTTGCTGTCGGGGCCGCACCAGTATTTCCAACCCGATGTACCCACGCTTCTGGTGTCCTTCGGCCGCTCCGGCAGCAGTCCGGAAAGCGTCGCCGTGGTTGACCTGGCGGAACGTCTGCTGCGCGAATGTCACCAGCTGGTGTTCACCTGCAACGAACAGGGAACGCTCTACCAACGTTGCCGCGAGCGGCGCAACAGTCTCGCCATTTTGCTGCCGCCCGAAACTCACGATCAGAGTTTCGCCATGACCTCGAGCTTCACGGCCATGATGCTCGCAGCCTCGCTGGTGTTCCACCCACTCGAGAATGCCGCCGCCGAGGTGGCGCGCATCGCTCGGGGCGCACAACAGGTGCTCGAGCGACACAGTGCGACGCTGCGGAAGCTGGCCGTCGAGAGCTACTCGCGCGTGGTCTATCTGGGCAGCAACGGTTTCAAGGGGCTGGCGCGCGAAGCAGCATTGAAACTACTGGAATTGACCGACGGCAAGGTCGTCGGCGCCTTCGACTCGCCGTTGGGCTTTCGGCACGGACCGAAGACCATCGTGACCGGCGACACCTTGCTGTTCGTGTTCATGTCCAACGATCCGTATACGCGACGCTACGATCTCGATCTGCTGCGTGAACTGCGCTCGGACGCACTCGCGGGCCGGGTGATCGCCGTTACGGCGCAGATCAATGACGCCGTCACTGACGGTGAGCACCTGCACGTGCCGCATCTGGCCGACTCCCCCGATGCGGATCTGTACTACCCGTACATCGTATGCGGCCAGCTCTATGCCTTTCACCGGTCGCTGTCGGTGGGCAACACGCCCGACCAGCCCAGCAATTCCGGCACGGTGAGCCGCGTCGTCAGCGGCGTCACCATCCATACTCTGTGATGGGCGCCACTCACCTGTATCTGGGAGTAGACGGAGGCGGCACCAAGACAGCCCTGGTGCTCATCGACTCGGAAGGACGCATCCGGGCGACGCATCTGGCGCCCGGCGCTTACTACCTGACTATTGGCCTGGAGGCCCTCGGCACCCTACTCGCCGAGGGCATCAACGCCGTTTTGGCCAAGGCGGCCGTTCGCAGCGAGGAGTTGGATTTCGCGTTCTTCGGTATTCCCGCCTACGGCGAAGATACCGCGTTGATCGGTCCCTTGAGCGAGCTGCCGCGGCGTAGTCTCGCGGCCGATCGGTACCTGTGCGGCAACGACATGATTTGCGGCTGGGCCGGCTCCCTGCTATGCCGCGACGGAATCAGCATCGTCGCGGGCACGGGCTCGATTTGCTACGGCGAGCGCAACGGTGCCGTTGCCCGATGCGGTGGCTGGGGCGAGCTGTTCAGCGACGAGGGGTCCGCGTACTGGATCGCATGCCGGGGCCTGAACTTGTTCTCACGAATGAGTGACGGTAGGGCGGTGCGGGGACTCCTGTATGACATCGTCA
Organism: Steroidobacteraceae bacterium; assembly: GCA_049793535.1. Taxonomy (GTDB): domain Bacteria; phylum Pseudomonadota; class Gammaproteobacteria; order Steroidobacterales; family Steroidobacteraceae; genus Bog-1198. The sequence goes on from JBARBX010000837.1 coordinate 7,882, forward strand.
GGCAACGCTTGGGGCTTACCGAAGATCTGGATCTCTGCGGCCATGTGTTCTCGCGGCTGGGAGGCGATCGCGCGCGAATAGCGCAATTGAGCAAGTGGGTGACCGAGGCCGCGGCGGCCGGCGACACGGCGGCACTGACCATCGTGCGCGAGGCGGCCGAGGAATTGGCGCTCATGGTCGATGCAACACGCCGCCAACTTGCATTCGACATTGCCGAACCGGTGGCGGTCTCCTATTCCGGCGGCGTCTTCGACAACGTCGGCACCCTGTTGTTGGGACATTTTAGCGCGGCCCTGCAGGCATTTCGGCCCGGCTACCGGATCAGCGAGCCGGCATTGCCGCCGGGGATCGGCGCTGCTCTATACGCCGCGAAGCGGCACGGCAACCCGCTATCGGACGCGGCAATTGAGCGACTGCGCGCGCAGAGCGGCGCAGCACACGAGGAACTTGAAGCATGAAAGGCAAAATCATAGGCGCGGTTTTAGGATGCGGCTGGCTGACGGTCGCGGCGGCCGGCAGTTCCGCGGCGACGGATTCCTTCACGATGGCGGATTTCGCCTCGGTGGAAAAAGTCGACATCCACGTCCACATCAATACCTCCGATACGACGCTGATCGATCAGGCCACCGCCGATCATTTCCGCCTCCTGACCATCAACGTCGACTATCCCGATTTTCCGGCGTTGGCCGAGCAGCGGCGGGTTGCGCACGCGCTGGTCGAGGCCCACCCCGAACGGGTGGCCTACGCGGCGGCGTTCTCCATGCAAGGCTGGGATCAGCCCAATTGGCAGCAGCACGTGATCGAGCTGCTCGACTCCGAATTCGCGCACGGTGCCGTGGCCGTCAAGATTTGGAAGAACATCGGCATGAGCTTTCGCGATGCGCAGGGCAAGTTGGTCATGATCGACGACCCGAAGTTCGACCCCGTGTTCGAATTCATCCGCCAGCGCAACAAGGTGTTGATCGGACATCAGGGTGAGCCGCGCAATTGCTGGCTGCCCCTGGCGAAAATGACCGTGAACGGCGACAAGGAATACTTCCGCGAACACCCGCAGTACTACATGTATCTGCATCCGGAGATGCCCACGTACGAAGAGCAGATGGCGGCTCGCAATCGCATGCTGGACCGGAACCCGCAGATCAAGTTCATGGGCGCGCACATGGCCAGCCTGGAATGGAGCGTCGATAGACTGGCGGCCTTTCTCGAGCGCTATCCGCACACCGTGGTCGATCTGGCGGCGCGCATGGGCCAGGTGGAATTTCAATCCAATCAAAATCGGGACAAGGTGCGCCGCTTCTTCATTCGCTACCAGGATCGCCTGCTCTATGGTACCGACACAGCCCAGAACGCCAACGAGAAAGCCCCGGATCTACGGCGCGAGGCGCACGAGACCTGGCTGCGCGACTGGCGCTACCTGAACACCGAGCAGACCTTCAAAGATCCTGAACTCGATGCCCCCGTACACGGCCTGGGGTTGCCCCGGGACGTCGTTCGCAAGATTTACAGCGCCAATGCCGAGCGGTGGTACGGCAACCCATGGCATACCGCGGAACCGCACTCGGCGGCGCCCGCGCGCGAGGTGTCGAAATGAACCGCTGGTTGGCAACGTGCCTAGGGTGGGTGTTGGCGGCAGGGGTTGCAGTCGGCAGCAGCGCGGTGCGGGCGGCCGCGGCACCCTCCGCACCGCGCGCCAGGCCCCAGGTGATTGGTTCGGTGCAGGGGAAGACCCTGTCCGTGACCATGTACTCCGACGGGGCCTATTCCATCGCGTCGCCCGGAATCAGCGGCGTGGTGGTTCGTTCGGACGTCGAGGCGGAGGTCGGCGCTCGGGTGCTGCGATCTTCGGCCTACCCCAAGCACAACA
>JBARBX010000838.1:0-2483 GCA_049793535.1 Steroidobacteraceae bacterium
GCGAAGTCACCGCCATTGAATAAGTCGGGTAGGCCGCGAAACTGGCCGCGCCCAAGGTTGCCGCAACGAAGGAGGCGACCATGGGTTTCTTTTCTCCCCAGCGCTGCACCGCAAAGCCCGCCGGAATCGACAGCACCCCGTACGCAATGAAAAACGCGAACGGCAGGATCGCAGCCATCGTGTGCGACACGTGAAAGTCGGTGATGATGTCCGGAACCAAGGGCCCGAGGATATTCGTGAGAAAGGAGATCACGAAAAACACGAAGAACACGACCGCAACCAGAAATCGGCTTCTGCCGTGAGTTCCGGCGCGCACGGTGGATGTCATAGTCATTCGATCGACCTCGTTGATGTTCGGCGGGTTGCGGCCTCCGGGCGGGCCGCTACACGACCGGCACTTGGCTGATGTTGTTCTTCGGGTCCATCCAGAACGATTCGTTCACGAAGCGGCCGAAGATCTCGCGCGGTAAGATGGGGGCACGCTCGATCGGCTCCACCTTCGGGCGCACCGTATGCAGGCCCGGCATGCCGACCCGTGCGTCGAACTCATCCGCGTTGTAGGAAATGTGCTCGAAGTCATGGTCGAACCAGGGTTCGCCGATAAATTGGTAGACCGCGCGCATGGCCGCCGACGGATTGCGCGCCAGGCTTTCGTAGGTCAGCAGCAGCAAGTGGCCCGGCGCATACTGGCCATAGAACGCATCCTTGGTGGCCTGGAAGGAGAAACCCACCATGCCGCGCGGATCGGTCAGCGCCTCGACGCGCGAGTACACCGTGGTGTTGGTGTCGAACCGGAACACCTTGCTGACGCCGACCGGTTGCCTGCGCACCAGCCGTTCCATGCTGTCCAACACCCAGGACAACTGCCGAACGCACGCGATGACCTTCGCCTCCGGAAACAGTGTCTCCAGCAACTGCATCCGGCTGCACCACAGCCGGCTGGTGTCGAATACAACGCCGGCGTCCGCTTGTCCCGCGTAGAAGTTCTCGACCAAGCCGCGCAGCATGGCAACGCGTTGCTCGTCGGAGACGTCGAACGAGAAATCGTTCTTGCTGCTCGTTTCCGCCATCACTACGCCCATGATGTCGGCAAGCGGGCTGGTCATGCCTGAACGGAAACGCGGGTTTTGGTTGAGGATGGCGGCCAGGAGCGTGCTGCCCGAGCGCGGCATCCCGGAAATGAAGTGGAACTTGCGGGCTGACTTCGCGACCTGGGGTACCGCTGGCATGGGGTCTCTCCTGTAAAACCGCCCCAACCGGGGTGTCCGGATGATATCTGGTCCGGGCGGGCGTGCAGCAATCCTGGTGACAGAGGCCGGCCGGATTCAATGACTCCTCTCCTGCAAAGCCGCTGTCCGACTCTCGACAGCGACCGGAACACTGATGATCGGAACGTTCCATCCCCTCACTTCGACCACCGGCGTCGCCGCTTCCGGCGTCGCGAAACGCGCCGTCAGGGTGAGCGCTTCGCCGGGCCACAGCGTGACGTCGTTGTTGCTCCACAGGATCGGCAGCATAAGCTCGCCGCCCGCGGATCGCTTGATCGACACGTGCTGGAACAGCGCCACGGCTTTGGAGGATGGGGGTACCGTCAGGGTGACCGTGGCAATGTCCTCGGCTCCCTCGTGCCGCACCGTTGCCTTAACCGTAGCTGTAGCGGTCGGCAAGGACTGCAATGGCGTCAGATCCGCGTATCGCGTCACCGGCGTGAGGTACCACTTCGAATGTGCCCAGTCGAGCTCGTCGGTTTGGGTGGAAAGCCAATAGACATTGCGGCTTATCGATTTGCCCACTCGCGACGCGAGCTCGAGCTCGATGAAGTAGACGCTCGACAAGCCGGCCGGCGCCGGCAGCGTCGCCAATTGTCGCGTACCGTTGCCGGCGAGATCGATGCCCTGCAGGCGCCGCTCGTAGGCCACGCTGCCGTCCAAAGCGCGTACGCGAATGACCGCCCGCAATCCATGCTCACGGTTAAGCGTGTGATTGACCAACATGATGGCGCGCGTATCGTATGAGTACTGGATGTGCACCGGCTCGTTGGCGACCTTGGCGCCGAAGTAGGCGCCGGCCGGATTCAGGAAGTAATCGTACAGATGCCAGTGCAGCGAGGGCCAGGCGTTGTTGAGCATCCAGTAGATGACCCCGGTCGAGGGCTGGGCCGCATCCATGTGCGCATTGAACGCCTCGAATTGCGCTCGGGCGTTGTCGTAGTTTTCGAGCTGGGACTTAGCGACGTAGTCCTCGAGGCTCTTGAGTGGACCGTAGCGCCTCGCCAGCGCGGTGTCGAACGGCTCGATGGTCGCGAATATCGACCAGGCGGCCGAGGCGTGAAACTGCCGCGCCTGCGGGTCTTTCCACAGTGCCTCCAGCTCCTGCGGCGAGAGCATGCGGGTCAAATCGTCCAGCAGCGGAATAGAGGCGCCTGCGCTGACTTCGGAGTCGAACCCGAAGGCGCCGCCCAGCTTGTCGGCGTACCAATACGC
>JBARBX010000839.1:0-7655 GCA_049793535.1 Steroidobacteraceae bacterium
GTCTTTAGCAGACTGGGAGCCTACCGCGATGGATACCCCGTCATCAAGTACAACCACTATCTGACTTTCGGATGGAACGAGGAAGCGTGGGGAGCCGCACTTCAGAATAGATTCAAGGGTGGGTACGAGGACTGCAACTGCTTTGTCGCCCCGCAATACTACGATCGCGTCGGCGTGTATTCGTTGTGGAATCTCGCGGGAACCTACAAGTTCAGTGATGCACTCGTGATCACCGTCCATGTCGACAACTTGTTCAACACAAACCCCCCATTCACGAATCAGGAGGATAGCAACTGCACGGGATGCGATCTGCGGTTCATCGATCCCACCGGTCGCGCGTTCGGCTTGACCTTGACCGGAAAATTTGGCGGGTCCGGCATGGCCCGTAAGCCGCAGTGACGTTCCGATTGGCCACGGGCGCGGGCTCATGGAGAATAAGTTGGAAGCACAGAATTCCACCGTCGATCGACACATTTCGCGACGTACGCTGTTATCGGCGACGGGTGCCGCGCTGGCGATTCCAGTCCTTGATGGAATTTTGCCAATGCAGACGAATGCTTCGGAAGAGGCCATCCATGCGCATTCGCGCCCGGTCGCAGCGGGGACGAAAGAGCATTTCGCGTGCCGACTTGCCGAATACATCTGCAATGTACGATTCGACGGTCTCACCCCGGCAGTTGTGGCGCGTGCCAAAGAACAGCTCATTTATCACGTGGCGCTCGCATTCACCGGAGCATTAACCATGGATGGACGGCAGGCGATGCAAATCGCTGGCGTGCTCGGAGGATGTAGCGGCCAGAGCACGATCATCGGTCAACCCAGGCGAGTCCATCCGCTCGAGGCAGCGTTCGTCAACAGTACCTTTATCCGTGCAACCGGTTTTGATGATGTCCTGTTTCCTTCTGAGACGCACGCTGGACTCCTCACGTTTCCGACCGCTCTTGCAGTTGCAGAGCAGAATCACTGCTCTGGCGAGGAGTTTCTGGTGGCGATCGTGACCTCGTATGAAGTGTTGGGAAAAATGGTCACGGATCAGAACGAGGCGCGCGCCGTACGTCGCCCGTCGATGCCGTTCGGGCCTTTTGCCGCAGTCACCGCGGCCGCACGGCTAATGGGTCTGACTACAAAACAGACGGCGAACGCGATCGGCTATGCGGCCGACTCGGCCATGGGATTAAAGGAAGGCAACGAACAGCAACCGACGCATGTATATGGTTGGATCAGTCGCAATGCAATCACCGCGGCCATTCTTGCCCAAGCGGGTGGAGAGACCGCCCCAACCATCCTCGAGGGAAAGTACGGGTTTTACGCCTCGTTGATCGGAAATGCTCCAAACGTGGATGCCATCATTGAGCGTCTCGGCAAAGACCCTGAAATCCTGCGGGCAACACAGAAGCGGTACCCGGGAACTGCAATGAACATAGTACCAATTCAGCTCATCCTCCAACTTACTCAGGAGCATTCCCTCACCGCTCAAAACGTCGCGTACGTCAATATCGAAATCCCGAGCGAGCGCTCGACATTTGAGGACTCCTATTCTACTGGCCCATTCCCGACGCATACCCAGGCGGCTTCGTCGCTGCCGTTTCAAACCGCGATCATTCTGCTCGATGGTCGCATCAATATGTCACGGTACGATGAACTCGATAACCCACAAATACTGGCAGTAATTAACAAGGTATCCGTCAAACTCGCACCTCACGCTAACCCTCGCTATGCGCGGGTACGCATTCTAACGATTGATGGCAAAACTCTTGAGTGCGAGGGTGACAATTATGTATTTCCTCCCATAGACGCCATCGAATCGTTGTCGCGCGACGGTGACAAATTTCTCCCGCGCAGCAGTCTTGAGAGGTTCGCGGCACTCGCGCAGGACATCGAAACGCTTTCGGACGTATCCCCATTGATGCGTTGCTTGATACCTTCCCGCTAACGGTATATCGAATTGACTGGAAACAAACGATCTCTCTTACACTTCTTGCGTGTGCAAGCGTGCGTTGGTTTCACGCGCTATCTTTGGAGACACCTAGATGACTGACGATCGTCGCCGGGAATTGATCAAACTATTGAGCGTCAATTATGCTGCCATAGCAATCGGGCGCTCGATCCTGCCTGCATTTGCGTCGTCTACAACCGTTGCGGACTCCGCGTCGCCCAATGCAAAGCCTCAATTGCACGTCGACGGAGCGAGTCAGACTGTAACTGAGCGGATTGCAGATTTTATCATCAACGCTAAATTCGATGACCTACCGGCCAATGTAATATCAAAGGCTAAAGAGCAGATAATTTACCATTTCGGCGTCGCCTTTTCCGGCTCGTTCACCGACGAGGCCAGGGCAATGGGCGGCGTTGTGCGAAAGATGGGACAACCCAGGGGTGCCACCGTTATCGGTGCCCACCTACGTTTATTCCCATCGGATGCGGCTTTTGCGAACTGTACATTGATGCGTGCGACTTGGCGCGACGATGTGCTGTGGCCTGCTGGAATCCACGCCGGGTTGATGACATTGCCGGCGGCGCTTGCCTTTGGCGAGGTTCAGCGCGTTTCGGGACGAGAGCTATTGCTCGCCGTCGTACTCGGTTATGAGGTGCTCGGTAAGCTCGGTCGCGCGGCCAACTCCTGGGCGACCGCATTGCCGCGTCGGCCCACCATGATCTATGGTCCCTTCGGAGTCATAACCACTGCGGGGCGACTCCTCAAGCTCGGCCAGCTGCACATGGCCAACGCACTCGGGTATGCCGCAAATCTGGGAATGGGTGTGCCAGAGGGTGGTCAAATGGATCACTACTACGGCCTCATTAGCCGAAATGCGACCTTCGCTACTCAGTTGGCAGCGGCCGGAGGGGGTCCCTATACCAAAAACACAATCGAAGGCAGGACGGGCTTATATCGATCGTTTTTTGGCAAGGTGCCGGGGACGCTTCATGAGTTGGTAGGCACGCTTGGATCCGATTGGGAAATCATGGGTGCGGCACAAAAGCGCTTTCCCGGCACAAGCCAGAACACCGTGGCGATCGAGCTATTTCTAAATGCCCTAGTTAAGGAGCAGGCGCTGTCGGCCGGCCAGCTGGCGAAACTGGACGTATTCGTCTCATGGCCCGAGGAATCTTTTGAGCGCAAGAATGAATTGACCTTCATTGGACCATTTAAGGATTGGAGGGACGCGTACTCTTCATTGCCGTATGGGCTGGCGCTTGCGATTGTAGATGGCAAAATCAATGCCGACCGATTTCAAAACGACTCGAGACTCAACGATCCGATTGTTGCTGCCGTCATGCGGCGGATTCATGTCATATTCGAGGCCGGTCATGGACAGGTGCGATATTGCCGCCTGGAGATGACCACCACCGACGGACGTCACCTAGAGCGCGATTCGGAGCACTCAAAGATCTCCGAAGCATTCACATACGAGTTTCCACAGACCGCGTGGGCGGACTGGCTGCAAGCGGATGGCAAGCGGCTGTTGTCGCTAGATCGGCTCCAGCAGTTGGAGCACCTCATCGGTGATCTGGAGAATCTGGATGATGTTTCCAAATTGATGGCGTTGGTTGTACCGACGGAAGATCCTCGCACCGCTTGATGGAGAGCCGGTCCAAAAGCATGCAAAAAGTGCTTCACAAATTATGAATACATTCGTCGGCATAGTATTGATCAAGTTGTTCGCCGATTTCCTCCGTGCGGATATGCAGCCGAAGCCATGAAATCGTTTAGCGAGGAAATCGCCGATTTCATCGTGGGTGCCAAGTTCCAGGACCTGCCCCTCGCGGTAATTCGAAAGGCGAAGGAACAAATAATCTTCTTCTTTGGTCGTGCATTTGAAGGTTCGACCACCGATGCTGGCACGCAAGTGCGGGCGGTGTTGCATCCAATGGAGCAATCCGAAGGCGGTGCGACTGTGATTGCCGAGCGATTTAGATTGCTTGTTTCCGATGCCGCATTCGCCAACTGTAGCCTAATGAGGGAATCGCAAGGACGCGACGATGTCATTTGGCCGGCAGGCATTCACGCAGGCTCGATCACGCTTCCAACGGCGCTGGCCGTTGGCGAAGTAAAGCGCGTTTCGGGTAGGGAAATGCTCCTTGCGTTGATCCTGGGGTATGAGGTGATGGGGAAACTCGGCCGCGCCGCAGATTCGTGGGCGACAAAGCTGCCACGCCGGCCCACCAACGTCTATGGTGGCTACGGCCCGATCACCGTTGCGGGCCGATTGTTGAAGCTCGATCAGCGGCGCATGTCGAACGCGCTGGGATATGCGGCAAATCTGGAGATGGGGATTCCCGAAGGCGGGATGATGGATCATTACTACAGCCTGATCAATCGCAACGGAATCCTGGCTGCGCAACTTGCGGAGGCCGGCGGGGCACCTTACAGCAGATATACGATCGAGGGCAGCGGTGGCTTATTCCAATCGTTCTTCGGCGAGGTACCGGCCGCGCTGCCGGCGTTGGTTGGCAGCCTTGGGCACGATTGGGAAATACTGACCGCTGAACAGAAGCATTTCCCTGGCACGGGTCAAAATACTGTTCCAATCGAATTGCTCATTGAGCTGGTCAAGGCCGAGAAACTGAAGGCGGCCCAGGTGGTGAAAATTGAGGTGGTGCAGCCTGACTTTCATGAAGCAATTGAGCGCAAGGGGGAAGTCTCTTCACGCGGACCGTTCACGAAGCTAGTGCAAGCCTATTCGTCGCTTCCCTACGCACTTGCGCTGGTGCTACTTGAAGGTACTGTCGCCATGCGAAGATACGCGGACTCCGCAGACATCAACGACCCTACCGTCGCCCGCGAAATGCATAAGGTTAATATTACCGATGAGGAAGGCCACGGGCCGCGCTATTGCCGCCTCGCGGTATACACGAATGATGGTCGCAAACTGTTACGCGAGGCAAAGAACTTCGCGTACCCTTTTCCACCGGCCGTCTGGGGCGCATGGCTTCAAGAGGCCGGCACGCAATTACTTCCGATAACGCAGTTGCGAACGCTGGAACACCTTGTCGGTGGACTTGAGGAATTGGATGACGTTTCAACGCTCATGGCCGTCCTGGTCCCACCGGAGTCTCGTTGACGTCGCTCCGTTGAAACCGCAAGGATGAGTAATCGCACAGAGATGGCGGATGGGAGCAGCGTGGTCGAAGCCAAGCACGCGCAAAACCCAAGTAATGAGCCAGCTAGGATTCAGAGCTTTCCGCGTTGATCCGAATTGTGCAGCAAAAGCACGTCCGATCAGTCGGCGGCGGGGGGCGCTAGTTGCAATGGGATCGATAAGCAGAATGGTACACCAATTCAGCATGGCATCTCTCCCATTCGAGAAAGGGGCGGCATTTTCAGAGAATAAAGGCGTGCTTCTTATGGAGGAATTGCAGGCGCGAGAAGTCTTCTTAAATAGCAATAGAGTGCGGATGTCACTTGTGTGAAACGAAACTTCGCGGTCTCTTAAGTTTAGTAGCCAAGATGCGCTGTCGCGCCTCCAATTGAAGGCGACGAGTCGGCTTCTTTGGGATTTCATTTAACGGGCGGACTTGACCATGCCCCAAACGGCGCGGCCGTAGATATCTGAGTGTTGCACTCTGCGGCTGGCCGGATGTTGCAATGCGCTCATCCAGTGTTGTCACAACTCAATGTGCGGGCAAAATAAGGCAGGGCCAATGAACGGATATGTTGTTCGAGATACCCTCACGCTGGTTATCATCATTCTCGCATTGTTTGCCATCGGCGCATTTGCAGGATATGCCTCTCGTGGCATTTCTGGCACACAGTCGAACTTGTCTCCCAGCGATTGGCTGCTTTCCGCGCCGAGTGACGAAGAGCGATTTCGGCGTCTGCAACAGCAGCTGCGCGGATTTGATCTGACGATGTGGGAGGTGGGCGAGCGCTTTCGGCGCATGCATGAGGCGCTCGCCCGCGCGAATTACGAATTGGCGCTTTACCATTGGAGCAAGATAACAGCCACCATTAACAATGGCCTTGTAAGGCGTCCGGGTAAGGTCTCGAATGCGCGGGCATTCCTGCTCGCAAGTAATTCGGACGACATTCACGCCAAGATAGATGCCCGAACGCCGCAGAGTGCGTGGGAAGGCTTCAATCGTGCAAAGGTCGCGTGTCAGGCATGCCACCAAGCAGAGAACGTCGCCTTTGTTAATCAGCAGCCGTTATTCGATCTTGCTCCTCCGCCTGACGGGCAATAGCGTGAATGATGTCCTGGCCCCACTGGCTCGGCAGGCGACGTAACTTAAACACCTCGGTAAGGAGATTCGCATGCTCACAAAGCACAAAATGTGGTTGGGCGCGGGTGTAGCGGCGGCGGCAGTGGGAATCGCGACCGGTCGGTTGGGTGATTTCCTGTACCCCATTAATTGGCGCCGAGCTGCTGAAGCGTCCAAGGGTACCGCAAGCGTTGAAGAAGGGGAGCGAGGCGAAAGGGTAAACGGCGCCTTGAACATGAACGCCGCCGACACTGGTGAACGCGGCGAAATTGTCGCGCGAGCCGAAGGCGGCGAGCAAGGCGTCGGCAATGACAGCGTCGGAAGTGATTTCCCGGGTGGATCGTTCAATGACGCGCTGTCTCGTGTTTTCATGGGTGAAGGGGGCCAGGGGGGGCTCGGCATCAGCCCCCTGAGAAACGATCACGGTGCTTGGAGTTTTTCGGTTCCGGTTTTGAATGGTGCGCAGCTGCACCAGGCGATCACTGACAACTCCTTGCGCAGCGAGAATCACTTTGCGTTGCACTTTGCGCCGTCAGGTGAGTATCGGGGTTGGGCGCTGTTATGGACACAACAGCCAATGACCCGCTGCCCATCGAAGAAAGGCGAAAACTATGTTGTTCTTGAGCGGGAGTGCTGGGTTGCAACTCCAAGTGAATTAGACGGTAAATGGGCGATCGATGGGGACCGATTGTGCCTGGCACCGGCGCCACAGGCGGTGACGGATGGCAAGGAGTGCGTGCGCGCCGCATTGGTCCTAAGCAGCGTGGTGTTCTTTGGCGATGATGGCAAGATGATTCGAAAGGGCAGCGACTTGCGCAAAGGCCAGGATGCCGCCCGCACCCGCGGGGGATAAAGGTGGAGTATCGAGAGAGCGACGGTCCGGTTAGCATCGCCCGATGATTGTTTGCATCGGCGACATTCTTGACGAGGCGAATGCCGGCCGAGTCAGAGACATCATTGGGCGGTGCAGCTTCAGAGACGGAGGCGCCACGGCTGGCGTGGCGGCGGGGCTGGTAAAAAACAATTTGCAGCTTGCACCGTACGGCCAGGAATATTGCGACGCCGTCGAGCTGATCATAACGAAAGTGCGCCAGAACCTCCTGTTTCAAATGGTCGCGCTGCCCAAGACGTTGAGACCCCCGATAATCAGCCGTAGCAACACTGGCATGGGCTACGGAGTTCATATCGACAATGCCATTATGGGCGATCCGCCGGTGCGTGCCGACCTATCATATACGCTGTTCCTAAGCGCCCCCGAAGAGTACGAAGGCGGGGAACTAGTACTTGAGGATACGCAAGGCGAACACAGCTTCAAACTGCCTCAAGGCGCGATGGTATTGTACCCGTCAACGTTTCTTCATCGTGTCGACACCGTGCGAGCAGGCAGTCGGCTCGTCGCCGCGGGATGGGTGCAAAGTCTTTGTCGCCACGCAAACCATCGAGAGATTCTATTC
>JBARBX010000840.1:0-2203 GCA_049793535.1 Steroidobacteraceae bacterium
GCATACTACTTAATGGCGGCCGCAGCTTTGAGTTTGGTCGCCCTGGCATTCATGAAGGATCGAACGGGCGAGTCCCTCTCCTAATATAGGCACGTTGTTCAATGCCCTCTCTCTACGCCGAAGATACAGTCAGGATTCTGTCCACCCTCATTGGGTTTTCAACCACCTTCGAAGACTCCAACCTCAATCTCATTGACTGGATTCGCCAAGAATTACATGCGCAGGGAATTGAAGCCCGGCTCATATACGATGCCGACAAGCGAAAGGCCAACCTCTTCGCCACCATTGGACCTCCTTCGGCCGACGGAATCATTCTCTCGGGTCACACGGATGTCGTGCCCATTGGGACTCAGGTCTGGAGCACAGATCCGTTCAAGGCCTCTTTGGGCGGCGATCGTATATACGGCCGTGGCGCCTGCGACATGAAGGGGTTTATTGCCAGCGTCTTGGCGCATATACCACGGTGGAAAGATCTGCCGCTCCAACGACCACTGCATCTGGCGTTCACTTACGACGAAGAAGTGGGCTGCATCGGCGTTCAACGACTTCTCGCGGAAATGGAGGCTACAAACTTCCGGGCCGCCGCCTGCATCGTTGGGGAACCCACCGGGATGGAGTGTGTGGTGGCCCACAAGGGGCGCCTCTGTGGGACCTGCACAGTGCGGGGTAAAGCGGTTCACTCGTCTCAGGCGCCGAGTGGCGTCAACGCGATTGAGTTTGCCGCGCGTTTCATAGTCTACATCCAGAAGTTGGCACAACAGGAGTCGCAGACGGGTTTGCGCGACGGAGGGTTCGATGTTCCATTTTCGACTATGGCAACGACGATGATCAATGGTGGCATCTCGGCTAATACCGTACCTAACCACTGCAGCTTTACGTTTGACTATCGGCACCTTCCGGGCGTGGATCCGTCTCGCATTCTTGCGCAGGCCATCGCCTTCAAGGATCAATTGATCGAGGAAATGCGGCGAGTCGATCCACAGAGCAACATTGACTTACTGCATGAAGTGACAAGCCACGCATTCATTTCCGCGGTTGCCAACCCGCTCGCCACCTTGCTGCAAGGTCTTGCCGCCTCACCACGGAGTCGAAAATTGGCGTTTAGCTCGGAGGCTGGCTACTTCGAGAACGCCCACATACCGACTGTGGTGTGTGGCCCAGGACGTATCGAACAAGCACACCAGGCCGACGAATACATCGCGCTGTCGGAGCTCGACAACTGCTCCCACTTTCTTTCCGGATTGATGAACTGGATGTGCTTACGGCCCGATTGAGCTCATAACTTCGATAAGCATTTGCGTTTGTAGAACAATTGTGGGGGAGAGAATAATGATGAGGGCACACACACTTCGAAATCTCGCGGCAACTATGGGGCTTTGCGGCACGCTTGCGATGCTCACGGTTGCAAACGCTCAAACAGAACCAGCTTCCAGCGACACTGCGCAGCTTCAAGAGCTTGTCGTCACCGGCTCGCGGCTCGAGCGCGCCAGTGGCGATCAACCCGCGCCCGTAGCAACGCTCAGCCATGAGGACCTGGAAAAGACTGGATTTAGCAACCTGGGTGACATTCTCATGCAAATGCCCCAAGTCGGAATCGGCCTGGGGACAACCAGCAGCGCTTTCGGCGATGACGGAGGAAATTACGGACCGAACGCCGGCTCGACTTTTGTCAGCCTGCGCGGCTTGGGCGAAAATCGGACTTTGGTTCTCGTCGATGGATTGCGTCGGGTATCTGGTTCTTCATTATCCTCCGCGGTTGATCTGGGCACGATCCCCGCCAATATGATTCAAAGCGTCGATGTCACGACGGGTGGCGCCGCCGCCGTTTACGGCGCCGATGCCGTGACCGGGGTGGTGAATGTCAAGCTGCGGCATGACTTCAACGGACTGGAGCTAAGCGCTCAATCTGGGATATCCAAATATGGTGACGACCCCAGGACGCAACTCGGCCTTCTCTATGGCCACTCCGGTGATGGGGACTCGTTCACAGTTGGTCTTTCCTACACTCACGAACCCTCTATCGATGCAAGCGCGCGGCCGTTCGGCACGTTAGGGCTCAGCTACGCCCCCAATCCAAACATCACGCCATCAAACCCGTATCAGTACATCCAGGTCCGAGGGGGGCGTTTGCCGTTAACCAGCTACGGTGGCACGTTCACTATCGGCAACACGCTCTATACGGTCGGAGCGAACAATCAAGTCC
>JBARBX010000841.1:0-3139 GCA_049793535.1 Steroidobacteraceae bacterium
AGGCTGCGAAGCGCGAAGGCTTCGTATTCGCCATCATCAATCCCGCGGGCTACTCGCACACCAGCGTTGCCCTGCGCGACGCCTTTCTGGCGGTAGCGCTGCCCTTCGTCGAAGTGCACTTGAGCAACGTGTTTGCGCGGGAGACTTTTCGGCACCATTCCTATTTGTCCGACATCGCCGCCGGATGCATCGTGGGGCTCGGGCCCATCGGCTATGAGCTGGCGCTCGAAGCCGTATGCGCCCGCATCGCCAAAACACAATAAACCAAGGGGTTCGCGGATGGATATTCGCAAGGTAAAGAAACTGATAGAGCTGCTCGAGGAATCCGGCATCTCGGAGCTGGAGATTTCCGAGGGTGAGGAGTCCGTGCGCATCAGCCGCCATCCGCGGATGGCCATGCAGGCCCCGATGGCGATGGCGAGCCCCATGGTGCAGGCGGCGCCGCAGGTCATTGCCGCCACTCCGGCAACTTCCGCCGGCGAGCACAAACCGCGCAACGACGATCACACCGTCACCTCGCCCATGGTCGGCACGTACTACTCGGCCGCCTCCCCCGGCGCCAAGTCGTTCGTCGAGATCGGCAGCGAAGTCAAAACCGGCCAGATTCTCTGCATCATCGAAGCCATGAAGATGATGAATCAAATAGAGTCCGACAAGGCGGGGCGCGTCACCGCGATACTCGCGAAGAACGGCGAGCCGGTCGAGTTCGGTCAGCCGCTGTTCATAATTGAATGATTGAGAAGGTCGTCATCGCTAATCGCGGCGAGATCGCTCTGCGGATCTTGCGTGCCTGCCGCGAGCTCGGCATAAAAACCGTCGCGGTACACTCGACCGCCGATTTCAACACCAAACACGTGTTGCTTGCCGACGAGACTGTCTGCATCGGACCGCCGCAATCCGCCCTGTCTTACCTCAACATGCCCGCCATCATCAGCGCCGCCGAGGTGACCGACTCGGTCGCCATCCACCCCGGCTACGGGTTTCTGTCGGAGAACGCGGACTTCGCCGAGCGCGTCGAGAAGAGCGGCTTCATATTCGTGGGCCCCCGGGCGGAGACCATTCGATTGATGGGCGACAAGGTCTCCGCCATCAAGGTCATGAAGGCATCGGGCGTGCCCTGCGTGCCGGGCTCGGACGGACCCTTGGGAGCGGACGCCGACGAGAACTTCCGCATCGCGAAGGACATCGGCTATCCGGTGATCATCAAGGCCTCCGGTGGCGGCGGAGGGCGCGGCATGCGGGTGGTGCACACCGACGCCTCTTTGCTGAACGCCATCAGCGTCACCCAGTCGGAGGCGCTTGCCGCCTTCGGCAACGCCCAGGTTTACATGGAGAAATTCCTCGAGAAGCCCCGGCACATCGAGTTCCAGGTGCTCGCCGACAATTACGGCAACGTGGTGCACCTGGGCGAGCGCGACTGTTCCATGCAGCGCCGCCACCAAAAGGTCATTGAAGAGGCTCCCGCGCCGGGATTGACGGCCAAGCAACGCAAGACCATGGGCGAGCGCTGCGCACGGGCGTGCCGGGAAGTCGGCTATCGCAACGCAGGCACTCTCGAGTTCCTCTATCAGGACAATGAGTTCTACTTCATCGAAATGAACACCCGCGTGCAGGTCGAGCACCCGGTGACCGAGCTCGTGACCGGTATCGACATCGTCAAGTCGCAGCTGCTCATCGCGGCCGGCGAGCCCCTGGGCTACAGCCAGAGCGACATCCAGATTCGCGGTCATGCCGTGGAATGCCGGATCAACGCGGAGGACGCAAAGAGCTTCGTGCCCTCGCCCGGACCCATTCGTCTCTGGCACTCGCCCGGCGGGCCGGGCATCCGGGTCGACAGCCACGTCTACACCGGCTACAACGTGCCGCCGTTCTACGACTCCATGATCGGCAAGGTCATCGCCTACGGCGATACACGCGACACGGCCATCGCACGCATGCGCAACGCCCTCGCGGAGATGGTGGTCGAAGGGATCAAGACCAATATCCCCCTGCACCAGGAAATATTCAATCACTCTGCGTTTCGCCAGGGTGGCACCGACATCCACTATCTAGAGCGACGCCTGGGACTGAAGTAGCACGCGTACGCATTGATGCCGTTCTACGAAATCGAATTTCCGCTCGCGGCGCTGAGCGTAGGATTGGTCGAGGCGGCGCTGCTCGAAATCGGCGCACAGTCGATCACCTTCGTCGACCGCGGCGATGAGCCCGTGCTCGAACCCAAGCCCGGCGAGATCAGATTGTGGAGCGATACTCTGGTTCGGGCACTGTTCGATCGGCAAGCGGATTCGGCGCGCAATCTTGATCGTCTCGCCGCGGCCTTGGGGAGGGACGTCGCCGCCACGGCCCGCGTGCGTCAGGTCGAAGACCGGGACTGGGAGCGTGTGTGGCTCACCGGCTGGAAATCCATGCGCTTTGGGCGACGCCTTTGGGTATGCCCGCACGCGGCGGAGCCGCCCGAGCAGGCGGACGCGGTGGTGGTGCGGCTCGACCCGGGCCTTGCGTTCGGTACCGGCACCCATCCCACCACCGCGCTGTGCCTGCAGGTATTGGAATCATTGCCTTTGGCCGGGCGCCGAGTCATCGACTACGGCTGCGGCTCCGGCATCCTCGGTATCGCAGCCCTGAAATTGGGGGCAGCTCACGTGACCGCGGTCGATCTTGACCACCAAGCCATCCTCGCCACCCGCGACAACGCCACGGCCAATGGCGTCGTCTCGAGATTGGACGTCAAGGGAGTGGACTCGAGCGGCGTGGCCGACGGGTTGCAGCCGGCCTATTGCGTGCTGGCCAATATTCTTGCGGGCCCGTTGATCGAGTTGGCGCCCGTTTTGACGGCGGCCTGCGAGCCGGGCGGGTACTTGGTGCTGTCGGGCCTGTTGACACGCCAAGCTTATGCGGTAAAGGCCGCGTACGCCGCCGCTTTTGATATGGTGCAAGTCGTTGAGCGCGATGAATGGTGCTGCATCTACGCTCAGAGAGGCGCTTAAGGGTGTATACGCAATGTTCAAAATGCGAAACCGTCTTCAAATTGTCGGCGGAAGTCCTGCGCGCCGCGAGTGGCCAGGTGCGTTGCGGAAGATGCGGCGAACTGTTCAACGCATTGGCGCGACTCGCCGAAGATTCGAACGCTTTCGCGGCC
>JBARBX010000842.1:0-11643 GCA_049793535.1 Steroidobacteraceae bacterium
ACATTGGAGCGGATCGAATCGGGCGAGCATGGCGTAAGCGAGCTGCGCCTGACGATCGCGGACGACGGCCGTGGCATGGAGCAGGGAGCGCGCACGTCGCGTTTCGGGCTGAGCGGCATGCGGGAACGAGTGGCAATGGCCGGCGGAAGTTTCGTACTTGAGAGCGCTCCGGGTCTGGGGCTGAGCTTCGTCGCTCGATTGCCAGCCAATGGGGAAAAGTGATGGCGAAAAAGAATCAGGTCAGCGTACTGCTCGTCGACGATCACGCGGTGGTTCGCGAGGGGTATCGGCGGCTGCTGGAGAGGCACGACGATATCGCCGTGATCGGCGAGGCGGTCGATGCTGCCACGGCTCACTCTTTGTTCTGCTGTCTGAATCCGCAGATCGTGGTCATGGATATTACTTTGCCCGGCACCAGCGGGATTGAAGCCATGCGGCGCATGTTGGTGTACAGATCCGACGCCCGCGTCCTGATGTTCAGCATGCATGAGGACGCCATCTTCGCGCGGCGGGCGCTGCAGGCCGGCGCCTTTGGCTACGTGACCAAGGCGAGCGCGCCGAATGTGCTGACGGACGCCATACGCTCGGTGGCGGCGGGCAAGAAGTATCTCAGCCCGGAGGTTGCTCAAAAGCTGGCGCTGCACGAGTTCCACGGCGACCAGGCTGACGGATTGTCCGCACGCGAATTCGAAGTGCTGCGCTTGCTGGCACAAGGTCATTCCATCAGGGAAATAGCCGAATCCATGGGACTGAATCCGAAGACGGTCTCGAATCATCAAACGACGATCAAACAGAAATTGGGCGCCGATACGGCGATTCAGCTCCTGAGGAAGGCGACTCAGTTGGGGTTGGAGCCAAGAAGCTAGGAGCCCGTCTGAGTACTCCCGTGAGCCGCATTGGCCGGCGGGGCGGGGGCGTTTGCCGAGAGCCGACGCCGTCATATCGGCCTGACATGTGCTTATACATTCATGTGCTTATACAGTATCGATGACAGCCCGATACTGGATTTACGCCGGCGCCCCGGACGCGTAAAGTTTCGTCATGGCGCGAAGCTTCATCGGACATCAGGCATTCAAGGGTCGGGGCGCGGCCTCGAACCCGGCCGTGCGATTCGAGGCCACCACCCGCGAGCAAACCCACGATGGCTGGTATGAGGAGGAGATCGTCGAGCACCTGAGCGAGACCGTGCTCCCCGACAGCGCGCGCAGCGTCATCTCCACGAACGACTCCCCCGATGTGGGCTTCGAACAGTCCATCAATCCCTATCGGGGATGCAGCCACGGCTGCGTGTACTGCTTTGCCCGCCCGACTCACGCCTATTTGGGCTTGTCTCCGGGCCTGGATTTCGAAACCAAGCTCTTCTACAAGGCCGATGCGGTCAAGATCCTGGAGGCCGAGCTCGCGAAACCGAAATACCGGTGCAAGCCCATCGCATTGGGCATCAATACGGACGGCTATCAGCCGCTGGAAAAGCGCTTGCAGATCACCCGCGGCATTCTCGGCGTGCTGGCCCGCTGCAGGCACCCCGTGACCATCGTCACCAAGAGCGCGCTGGTGGTGCGCGATATGGATTTGCTGGCCGACCTCGCCCGGGACGGGCTGGTGCAAGTAATGCTCAGCATCACCTCGCTGAACAACGACATCAAGCGCACCCTCGAACCGCGGGCCGCGTCGCCGGAGGCGCGATTGCGAGTCATCCGGCAGCTGCACGCCGCGGGAATACCGGTCGGCGTGCTGGTGGCCCCGGTGATTCCGGCCATCACCGATCACGAGTTGGAAGACATTCTTCGGAAGGCGAAGGAGGCGGGCGCCAGCAGCGCCGGCTATGTCCTGCTGCGTCTGCCCCACGAGGTGAAAGACTTGTTCCGCGAGTGGCTGGCGGAGCACTACCCGGATCGCGCCAAGCACGTGATGTCGCTGATCAATCAGACCCGGGGAGGCAAGGACTACGATGCCACGTTCGGTACGCGGATGAGCGGCACCGGCGCCTATGCCGAGCTGCTGCAATCCCGGTTCGAGTTGGCGCGGCGCAAATGCGGCTTCGATTCCGCACACAACCGGCATGGGCAGGACCGGCATGAGCTAGTGACCAGTTTGTTCCGGCCCCCGCGCGATGAAGCGCAACTGACGCTGGGTTTTTGATCGATGGCCGCGATCGCTCAGGAGCGCGTCTTAACCGTGCACCACTGGAACCAGAACGTTTTCAGTTTCACGACCACGCGCGATCACAGCCTGCGCTTCGAGAACGGGCACTTCATCATGCTGGGACTGCAGGTGGAAGGCAAACCCCTGATGCGCGCCTACAGCATCGCCAGCGCGAATCACGAGGAGCACCTCGAATTCCTGAGCATCAAGGTCGCCGACGGGCCGCTGACCTCGCGCCTGCAGCACATCAAGCCCGGCGATGAAGTGCTGGTGAGCCGCAAGCCCACGGGCACCTTGCTGCTGCGCGATTTGAAGCCGGGCAAGCGCCTGTACCTGCTGAGCTCGGGGACCGGGCTCGCGCCCTTCATGAGCTTGATCAAGGATCCTGAGGTGTACGAGCGCTTCGAGAAAGTCATCCTGGTTCACGGCGTGCGTTACCGCAGCGAGTTGGCCTACCGGGACTACATAGAATGGGAGCTCACGCACCACGAGTATCTCGGCGAGCAGGTCCGAAATCAGCTCGTGTACTTCCCCACCGTCACCCGCGAGCGCTTCCGCTACCAGGGCCGGGTCACGTCGCTGATCGAGTCCGGCAAGCTGTTCCAGGACACGGGAATGCCGGCGCTCGACCCCGCCCACGACCGGGTCATGGTTTGCGGCAGCCCCGCCATGCTTGCCGATCTGTCGGCGCTGCTCGATGCGCGCGGATTCCACATCTCCCCGCACGTGGGCGAGCCCGGCGACTACCTGATCGAACGGTCGTTCGTGTCCCGATAATCGACGCAGGCAGAGGGTCGGGCCGGTACGCCATGCACCCTGAACAGGCACCTGATACCATCGAGGGAGGACCCAGTCCAATAACGCGCTCAAGGCACGGATCCCGCCGGCAATCCTTCGACTCATGTTGTTCAATTCCAGCGTTTTTTGCTACGTATTTCTTCCGATTTCCATTCTCGGGTATTACTTCCTCGCCCGCCGTGGCGGCGTCTCAGCCGCCAAGATCTGGCTGTGCGCCGCTTCGTTCGTGTTCTATGCCTGGTGGAATCCACTCTTCGTAGTTCTGCTGATCGGATCGATTGCATTCAACTATTCGCTGAGTGTGTTCCTGACAGACAGTGACTCGGACACCGGCCGCAGGCAGTCGCTGCTGCTGGCTGCCGGCATCGCGGCGAATCTGCTTTTACTGTTCTATTTCAAATACTTCGCTGCGTTCTCGCGATTTCTCCATGACCTGGGGCTGACCCGGGCCGATGCCGGCTCGATCGTCCTTCCGCTCGGCATCTCCTTCTTTACCTTTACTCAAATCGGTTATCTGGTCGATTGCCGGCAAGGTCTGGTCAAAGAACGGGGTCTCGTGAACTACATTCTTTTCGTCACGTTCTTTCCGCATCTCATCGCGGGCCCCATTCTGCACCATCGCGAGATCATGCCGCAGTTTGCGAACCCGGATACCTACCGGTTCAAGGCGGAAAATCTCGCGATTGGCCTGGCGCTGTTCGCATTCGGGCTGTTCAAAAAGGTCGGACTCGCCGACTCGATTTCGCCCTGGGCGGAACTGGGATTCCTGCACCCTCAGGGAACGGCGTTCATTCAGTCCTGGTCGGTTGCGCTGGCATATTCCATGCAGCTTTATTTCGATTTTTCCGGCTACTCCGACATGGCCATCGCATTGGGGATCATGTTCGGGGTCAAGCTGCCGCTGAATTTCAATTCGCCCTACAAAGCATCATCCATCATCGATTTCTGGCAGCGTTGGCACATGACGCTCACGCGCTATCTCACTCTGTTGATCTACAATCCGATCGCGCTCTCGGTGGCCCGCCGCCGGCAAGCAAAGGGTCTTCCCGCCGGGCAGCGGGCGGCCTCCACGCCGTCGGGTTTCCGCTCCATGATTGTTTTCCCTCTGATGGTGACCATGCTGCTGGCCGGCGTATGGCACGGCGCCGGTCTACAGTTCCTCATCTTCGGCGCGCTTCACGGTACTTATCTATGCATCAATCACGCCTGGCGCATCTTCATGCCGCCTTCGTCACCGGCATTGCCGCCGGCACTGCTCCGCCGGCTATGGTTGGGCTTTTGGCCGGTGGCGGTGACTTATCTGGCCGTACTGGTCGCGGAAATCTTCTTCAGGGCCGCATCCTCCGGCGATGCGGTGGCGTTGCTCGAGGGTATGTTGGGCGTCAATGGCGGCGGTGTCTGGCCGGCTTTCCTGACGTCGAATGCGGATGCGCTTCGGCTCGCCGACAATCTCGTCCTGGGGCTGGGGCTGGCGGTCATCGCCTTCTTCGCTCCGAACGTCTATCAGATCATGGGCCGGTGGTCGCCCGCGCTGACGAAGGTTCGTTCGTCTCTGCGTCCGTCGCTGCAGTGGCAGCCGACTTTTGGGTGGGCGATGCTGGGAGGCGCCTTGCTGTTCCTGGCAAGCCTGCGCTTCGACCAGAAGGCGGTATTTCTGTACTTTCAATTCTGATTTTGCGGCCGCGGATCGATAATCGCCGCATCGGGCCGCGTCATCTTAAGCTCGCTTCGGTCGGCCAACACGCCTGCGACATAGTCGGTCAGACGCTTGGCGCCCTCCCAATTCAGATGGATCTCATCGATCCACAGCCGGTAGTCCTGTATCTCCGCCCAAGGATTGATCAATTGCGCACGGCTTGCGTATTGCTCATAGGGTGCAGGATCTTGCGTACCTCCGTACCGAGGCAGGTATAGGAACAAAACTTCCGTACCATGAGCGCGCGCGAGGTCGAGAATTTTGTTCTCGTAATAGCGCGGCAAGCGATATTCAAGGTCACCGAACAGTCGCGGCAGCACCCGCCCCGTGACGCCGCGCAACCACTCATTGCGCAATGCTTCCATCTCGCCCCGGGTGTGCGACTTGACGCGATGGTAAACGATGTTGTGGTCCAGGGTTTGGACGAATTCAGCATGATCGAGATTCGGTCCCTCGTATGGCGGCGGGACGAAGTCGGGATGCCGGAGCCCCCACTTTTGCAATTCGGTTTGTAATGCGAGATCGAGCTGGCGGCCGGGCAGCCGGGCGACGTCCGCCAGATAGTTCATGTTGATCAGCAGCGGTGCATTCAGGATATCCACCGGATCGGCATACAAGTAGAAGAACTCATGCGGCTTGCGCTCTTCGCGCTCGGTCATTTCCAGTACCAACAGCTTGACCTTGCGGTTGCTCAGCAGTTCTTTGGCGGTGACAAACTGCATGTTGATGCCGTTTCTGACGCCGTAAAAATTGACGGCCTTGGCGTGGATTCCACGAGTCGCCAGATCTTCCTCGAGGCGGCGGCTATGGACCGACAATCCTGTCCGCGATGTGCCAATGAACGCAATGTCGATCGGGGTGGGGTCGAAGTGGATGCGCTCGTAGATCCAATATGAGTTGGGCGCCTTGGGGTCGTTCAACGCCTGATAGCGGAGATACTTGTCATGAGGGAGCGCGATGAGCACACTGGCATTCAGGACGCCGATGATCGTCAGGACTTGGGCAACGTAGAAGCCGAACCGTCCGATTGTGAACGCGTTTCGAGCGTTGCTCGAATTGCCAAGATCTTCTATGGGCGTTTCCATTTCAGCCGTCGACACCAGATGCTCGACCGTAACTCCGATATAATACCGGCAAGATTGGATGATTGAGTTAAACTTCCTAAACCCTTTACGGGACCCCGGCTGCCTTATCGTCATCGTATGAGCGACATCTGCGCCGATGTATCGTGGATCGCATCGAGCGGCAGCAGGGCTCGGCCCGTCTACTTTCCGTCGGACGATCGCACCTTGTTCGGCTGGCTGCACCTGCCCGATGGTGCACGTACGGCGGACGTCGGAATGGTGATCTGCAATCCGTTCGGCTACGAGGCGATATGTTCGCACCGTAGTTTGCGGGCATTTGCGCATTCCGCGGCCGCCTTGGGGATCCCGGTATTGCGATTCGACTACGGCGGGACCGGCGACTCCGGGGACATCGATCCTCTGACCAACCAGCTCGCCGCGTGGTCCCGCGATACCATCGCCGCCGTCGACGAGTTGCGGCGCCGTACCGGGGTCGGGCACGGGTGTCTGCTCGGTTTTCGCCTCGGTGTGCTGGTGGCGGCGCTTGCCGCGGCGGATTGCCGGTCTGTGAAAGGGCTGATCGCGGTCGCCCCCGTGACGAACGGCCGTCGTTATCTGCGCGAGCTGCGCACCATCCAAATGGGCGCGGGACAGACGGTAAATGCCGCGGGGACGGAGGGCAGGCTTGCGCTGGAAGTCAGCGGCTTTTCTCTCTCGGCCGCAACCGTTGCGGCACTGAACGAGACGGATCTGAGCGCTATGCACCTGCCGGCGGTGACCGACATGCTGGTGGTCGACCGCAGCGAATCGCCGGGCGCGCGCTCCTGGGCAGACGGGTTGAGCCCGGGCGGCGCGAACCTCCAATACGTTGCCTTGCCGGGATTTGTCAGGATGATGATGACCGCACCGCACCTGACCAATATCCCGCAGTCGATGATTGATGCGACGCGTGACTGGCTGATGCGCTTCACCGTCGGCGAACCAGAGTCGGCCGTACGTATCGATGCCGGCGAGCTCTGGTGCTCCTTTGCCGCGGGGCCATCGGGACGGATTCTGACCGAAAGGCCGGTCGTGCTTCCCTGCGAACCCCGTTTGTTCGGAATCGTCACCGAGCCTCCCCGAAGTGAAGCATGCCGCAGAGGGGTCATTCTGCTCAATGCCGGCGCCACCCATCACGTGGGCCCCAATCGCATGTACGTCACGCTCGCACGACGCTGGGCCGAGCGGGGCTGCCTCGTCTTGCGGATCGATCTTGCTGGCCTCGGCGACAGCGCGACGGCGCACGGTCGTTCGGAGAACGAAGTTTATCCTGCGCCGGCCATCGACCAAGTCGCCGCGGCGGTGGAGTTCATGCGCGGCCGTTACGGCATTGCCGACATTGCGCTCGGCGGTCTATGTTCCGGCGCAT
The DNA here is from genome assembly GCA_049793535.1 of Steroidobacteraceae bacterium. Classification (GTDB taxonomy): domain Bacteria; phylum Pseudomonadota; class Gammaproteobacteria; order Steroidobacterales; family Steroidobacteraceae; genus Bog-1198. The sequence goes on from JBARBX010000842.1 coordinate 7,112, forward strand.
ACCATGCGCTGCGCGCGGCAGCGGCCAAGGTGGCGGTAACTCGGATCTTGATGGTGAATCCTCTCAATTTTTTCTGGCGGCAGGGGCGGACCCAGAACGATTTGCTGTGGCTGGGATTCGTTCACAATCCCGGCATGTACAGGCGTCAGGTCATTCCTTCCAGATTTTGGAGCAAGCTGCTGGCCCGCCAGGTGAATGTCGGCCGCCTGCTCAAGCTCCATGCCCAGTACGGCGGCGAGCTGCTGCAATGGTTCGGGCGCGACTTGGCCAGGGCCGTGCATGCGCCGCTGCCGCGGGATTTGGGGAACGAGCTGGAGGAAATTGCATCGCGAGGCGTGGAAATCGTGTGCGTGTTTGCGCGCGGCGACCCCGGCATCGCGATGTTGCGGCATCAAGCGGGGTCGGCTGTCGGGCGGCTGGGGCCCCGCTGCCGCATACACACGATCGACGGCGCCGATCATATCTTCAGTCAGAGCGCACCCAGGGCCACGCTGGAATCGATACTCACCGAGGAATTGTTCGCGCACGCGGCCTCCACGGGGAATGGCGTAAGTTCAGTCGACGGCGGTCATGTCACCGAGGAGAGGGCGGGATGAACAGGGCGGAAATTCTTTCGAAGGTGGCGGCCAGCATCGCATCAATTCTCGATCAGCCGAATTTGGTGGTCACGATGCGCACGACCGCGGAGGACATCGAAGGATGGGACTCCTTCAACCATGTCAACATCGTCGTGGCGATCGAGGGTCAGTTTGGAATCCAATTCAATGCCGCCGAAGTCGAGGAGCTGCGAGCGGTGGGAGAGTTCGTCAATCTGATCGAAAAGAAACTGGCGCATCGCAAATAGCGCCGGTGCGGGGAAATTATTCAGACGAGATCGAATTGCTCGTAGTTGTGCTCTTCATCGAACAATGCCAGAGAAGGCTTGATCAGGTCGCTGCGCGCCACGAGACCCAAGAGCGCGCGTGAATGCGCATCTCTTACGACCGGCAGCCGCTCGAGGTGATGCACGGCCAGTCGGGTGGCGATGATTCGGCAGGTCTCTTCGGGCATTGCCATCACCGGCAGGTTTTCGCCAAATAAGTCGCCCACGCACTTGCCTTCCGGCGCCGCGGCGTGCCTCAGGAGTGTTTCACGGTCTGCCATCCCGAGAAAGGCTCCGTTGCGCACGATCGGAAACGCGCGATGAGCTTGAGTCGGCCCAAAATAACTGTTGAGCGCATCGGCGATCGAGGTCTGCGCCTCGATGGTCGTGACAGTGTGAGTCATGACCTCGCTCACCGTATGCCGCTCGAGCGGATCGATGCCGTATTCCCGATAGATGTGGTAGCCGCGCCGGGCGATTTTCTCCGTGAGAATCGAGCGCGGCATCGTCAGCACCGTAAACCCGTAGGCGACGGCACATGCCGTCAACAGCGGCAACAGTGCATTGGTGTCATGGGTGACCTCGAAAGCGAAGAACAGGGCCATGATGGGCGCCCGCATCATGCCGCCGAGCGTCGCGGCCATGAAGACCAGCGGCCAAAGGGAAGGCTCGGCTCCCGGAAGAAACGGACCCAGCACCACGCCCAGCCCGGCCCCGAGCGTCAGCAAGGGCGCCAGAACGCCTCCGGATGTTCCCGAGCCGAGCGCCGTCACCCACATCACACCCTTGCAAACCAAAAGCGCCAGCACCACGCCGATCGCGAGGCGATTTTGCAGCAGGTCGCCGATCACGTCATATCCGACTCCCAGCGCGCGCGGCTGGAGGTATCCGCCGATGCCGACGACGATGCCGCCGATCGCGGGCCACCACATCCAGTGGATCGGCAGCTTGCCGAACGCATCCTCGATCTTGTAGAGCGACGTCGACAGCGCCCAGGACAGTGCGCCGCTCGCGACGCCGGCGAACAGACAGGAGACCAGGCAGATGGGGGTGACCGCGGATGTCTGCAGCGGAAACAGCGGCCCGGCATCGAAAACATAGGATCGTGCAAATGCCGCGACCGCGCACGCCACGGTGACGGGCAACAGACTGCGGGGCCGAAGCTCGAACAACAGGAGTTCCACGGCCAGCATGACTGCCGCAACGGGTGTGCCGAATACCGCCGTCATTCCCGCGGCGGCGCCGGCAACCAGCAAGGCCTTGCGTTCGCCGCCCGTGATGCGCAGGCTCTGTCCCAGCAGCGAGCCCAACGCTCCGCCCGTCATGATGATCGGACCTTCGGCGCCGAAGGGGCCGCCGCTTCCGATGGCAATTCCCGAGGACAGCGGCTTGAGAAGCGCGACCCTCAGCGACATTTTGCTCTTGCCGAAGAGTATGGCTTCGAGCGCTTCCGGGATGCCGTGCCCGCGGATCTTGTCCGAACCGAATCTCGCCATCAAGCCGATGATCAATCCGCCGACGATGGGCACCGGGATGACCCAGAGGCCGAGAGTATTGTGAGCGGGAGAGCTTAGTGTCGTGGACCAAGAGTGGAAGAAGAAAATATTCGTGAACAGCCGGATGAGCCGCAGCAGGGCGTAGGCGGCGAGGGTGCTGAAGGCACCGACGAGGGCGGCGGCGGCGGCGATGCCGAGCAGCCTCGAGTCGGCGGCAAAGTCGCTTCGAGTATCGGTCGATTGCATGATCAGCCATCTCCCAGGGGAACGGGGAAGACGCCGCGTATGGATTTGAGCTCGGCCCGATGCAACGATGCCAGCTTGTGGAGCAAGCGCTCGCCTTCCCTCAGCAGATGCACTTCCACCTCTCTGCCGTCGCGCGCGCTCGGGCGTCTGGAGACCAACCCGCGCGCCTCGCAGCGGGTGACCAGCGCCACCACACCGTGTGGCTGCGCCTGCATGCGCTCGGCGAGTTCACCGACATGGGCATATTCGCGGCCGGGGTATCCTTTGATATGGAGGAGCACCAGGTACTGCAGAGGAGTGACGCCGTGCAACCGGGCGGCGCGCTCCGAAAACCGCTCGAACCGGCGCATCTGGTAACGAAACGCCGACAATTGCTCGAAGGCGGTCTTCGATATGTCCGCCTCGCCGGATCGGGCCATGGCAACTCCAAGAAATACGTATGAATTCAATCATATCATACTGTGATATAATCAGCCCGTGTCGTTCCGTGACTCAGTCGAGCGTTCCTAAAGGGGTATGGTGTGGAAAAGCCTGTCGCGTCCTCGCCCTGCATGCTCCACGAACTTGGGGCGGACGGCACAGCGGGCGTCGATTCCGAGCAAGCCCGGGACGTGGCGCGCTGGCGCAAAGCCGAACGAGAACGGCTGATCAATGCGCGCGTTGCTCTGTCCGTGCAGTACCGCACGGACCAGGCAGCCGCCATCGGGCAGCGAGTGGAGCAAATCATTGAAAGCGCGGGCACGAAGGCGCCCCTGGTCAGCGTCTACTGGCCGATACGGGGAGAACCCGACCTGCGTCCCTGGATGAAGGCGCTCTGCGGGTCGGGCGTAAGAGTCGCATTGCCTGTCGCTCTGGCGCTCGGTCGGCCGCTCGTCTTTCGCGAATGGCGCCCGGAAGCCCGGCTCGCACGAGGCCTTTGGAACATTCCGTATCCCGCCGATGGCGAGTCTGTCATCCCCAATGTTGTTTTGGCACCGCTGGTCGGCTTCGACCCTCGGTGTTATCGCCTGGGGTATGGGGGCGGATTCTTCGATCGGACGCTTGCCGGGATGAATCTCAAGCCGCTGACCATTGGTGTCGGCTATCCTGACGGCGAACTGCGCACGATATTTCCTCAGTCTCACGACATTCCCATGGACTGGGTGGCTACCGGCTCAGGGGCGATACTTCGATCGCATATGCAGATGCCGGAAGATTAGTTCCGACGCGCTTTTTCGTCCGCTACCGTGTCTTGCCCGCACTGTCGCGGGCGTAGCCGGGCGGATGAAAAGCGATGAATGCGTGTGGGACGCCGGCAGGGCCATTGCACTTTAGATCGGTATTGGCGCTGAGCGTATTGTTGGCGGGCGCCATGACCGCATCGGTCCCTGCGCGCGCGCAGCAGAAAACCGGACCGGGAATCACCGGCGATGACAGCCTCACATGGCGCGGCATTACGCTGTACGGCGTCATCGATGTCGGCCTGCAATACGATACGCACAGTGCGCCGTTCACTCCCTACCGTCCGGCCGCCAGTGGCAACATCGTGCGGCAGAACGACTATCAGTCGGCGACCGGTCTCACGCCGAGCAACATGGGGCAATCGAGGGTCGGTCTGCGGGGAATCGAGGCCCTGAGCGGGGATTGGTCGGCGGTTTTCCAGGTGGAGACCTTCTTCAATCCCCAGTCCGGCGAGATTGCGGATTCTCTGCGCTCGTTGGCGGCGAACAACGGCCGAAGCCTGACCGCTCAGAGCGTCGGGGTCGACGGCAGCTCGGCAGGCCAGGCCTTCCAAACCGCCTATGTCGGACTGAAATCGGCGCGATTCGGTTCTGTTACCTTCGGTCGTCAGGTCTCATTGCTCTCGGCAGGCACCATCAAGTACGACCCCAACTACAATGCCACGGCATTTGGCCTGCTCGGCGCATCAAACACGTATTCCGGCGGCG
>JBARBX010000843.1:0-5251 GCA_049793535.1 Steroidobacteraceae bacterium
AAGGAGTAGTGGCAGGCCACTTCCCGGTTCAAGCGCCGCGTCTTGTAGTCCTTGCGCTGCGAGGAACCCAGACCCTTGGGCAAGCGGCCTTCCGCGAGCGCTGCATCTCCCGGAAAGACGAAGATCAGGCCGTCGATCTCCCGCGCGGGATAGCTCTTCACTCCTGCCGGCAGCCGATCGGCGCCGAGGTACGGCACGTTCACGCACTTGCCGCTTCGATTGTAAGTCCACCCGTGATAGTGGCATTTGAGCTCATCGCCGCTCACCACGCCGAGATGCAGGGGTACTTGACGGTGAGCGCAGCGGTCTTCGAGGGCGAACACCTGCCCGCTGCTGCCTCGATATAGCACGATGGGCAGCGCGGCGAACCGCCGACCGAGGGTCTTGCCCGGCTTCAATTCCTGCGACCAAGCCAATGGATACCAGTAGTCAGGATGCGCGCCCACGTGGCGCAAATCGAATACGCCGGGGGAGGTTGCGGCGTGCATGGCAAGCAAGGGAGATCTGTCTTCGGGCATTCGGATTCCAATCGATGCCACAAATGGTACCCGATTTCAGCTCGCCCCGCGCCGCACAGGGCGATCGGCCCTGCCACGGACACACGAAATTTACTGTTGCACATATGCAACATGAAGCGATTCGCGGTGCGCGCGCGCAGGAGGCTGAGTGGAGGCTAGGAGCGGAATCGAACCGCTGTACGCGGCTTTGCAGGCCGCTGCATGACCACTCTGCCACCTAGCCTACGGGTCAAAAATCGCGAGCCGCGCAGCTTACACTACGGTGTTGCCCACCACTAGCGGCGCAGCAGCCGCTCGCGTTAGAAACGCTTGGAGAAGCCGACCGACAGGCCTTTCGGCAGGACTTGAACCGACAGCGGGACGGCGCGCGTGGTGCTCCAGTAGCCGATGGCCGAACCCAATGCCCAACCGGCGATCACATCGGATTGCCAATGGGCCTGGCTCTTCAAGCGTGCCAGCGCATCGTACGCGGGCAACAGCTCGAGCGACCAGATCCAAGGATTCTGCCGCGCATAGTCTGCAATGAACGGTGTGACGAAGCTCGCCTGCAGCGTCACCTCTCCGCTCGGGAAGCTTTGACAGCAACTGCCCTTGAACCATTGATTGGGATTGTCGCCCTGGCTGGGGCGCGCGCGGCTGAATCCGTATTTCAATATCTCCGCGCTCACCGCCGACAGCGTGGTCGAGTCGATCGCCTGCCAAAACGTGTGGCCGAGCGGGTCGTCATTGCCCAACCACAGCGCTCCGGCCAGTTCCGTGGCGATGACGCCGTTTTCCAGCGCCGTCTGATACTTCCTCGCCCAAATCCCGTTTTGATCGAGCGCGAGTTCGTGATCGATTCCGAACGGCCCGTCGCCGGCATGCACGGCGCCCGACACGAGCATCAGCAGCATCAAGGGGAGCCGCGCCAGGGCGCAACGCTTTTCCGATTTACTTTGCAATACAGAGTTCATAGCCAAAACCAAACCCCCGGTCCGCGCCGCGGACCATGAAATCAACGATGAAGTGGAACTAGTACTTTGCCGTGCAAAGTACACGGCACGCCGGCCGTCTGCAAGCGCGCCGCGGGGTCGCGTGCTTGCGGGATCGCGTCCTTGCGGGGTGCGTCGTTGCGGGGTTGCGTCGTTGCGGGGTTGCGTGGTGCTGTAGACGTCCTAGGCGACGCGCGGCAGCGGTTTGTCGAGCTGACCCGCCGCGCCCGCCCTCTCGAATCTGATGCAGGCGCACAGGCCTCCCAGCGATTTCGAGGACTTAAGCGTGATCGAGGCGCCATGGCGGGTGGCGATTTCACGGGCAATCGCGAGGCCCAGACCGCTGCCGCTCGCACCGCCGGCCGTGCGGCGGTAAAAGCGGTCGAAAACCCGTTCGCGTTCGGCTGCCGGGATACCCGGCCCCGAGTCTTCAATGTCGAGCACGATTCCCGTAGGCGCGGCCTGCAGGCCGACGCGCACCACACCGTCAATGTCCGAGTACTTGATGGCGTTTTCGATCACACTCGACACCATGGTGTTCAACGCCTCCTCGCAACCCAGGATCGTGCACGGCGACTGAGCCGATATTTCCATACGAATGGACTTCGCCTGCGCCATCGGCCGGTGAATCTCCGCCACGTTGCGAACGATGGCTTCCAGGTCGACCTGCGCCGTCGTTTGATCCTCGGCGTCCGCGCCATGCCGGGCCAGGGTGAGCAATTGGCGCGCGAGCTGCAGAGTCCGCGATACGCCGCCCTGCAATTCGGACAGCGCCTCGCGCTGCCGATTGGGCGATTCCGCCCGCGCCAGCAACTGAGCCTGCAGACGCAACGCCGTGAGCGGGGTCAGCAACTCATGCGCCGCATCGGCAATGAAGTTGCGTTGGGCCGCGATGATATTGCCCAAGCGCAGCATTAACTCATTGAGCGCATACGCCACCGGCGCGATGTCGGGCGGCAGTCGATTCGTGGCAATGGGCGATAGATCGCGATGCGAACGGGAGCGCAAATCCGCTGTGACCCGCATCAGCGGGCGCAGGCCGAAGGCCACCGCAAGCAGAATCATCAATCCAGTGATGGGCACGACCGCCAGCGACGGCATGAGGATGCGCAGCGTAATTCGCCGCGCAGCCACGTTGCGCACATCGGCGGGCTGCGCGGCCACGACCAGCCGATCGCCGGATCTCGCGCCGAACAAGCGCCACTGCCGATTGTCGATGACGATTTTCGAGAATCCGAGCGGTGTTGCGCGCGGCAGCCCCTCCAGCCTCGCCGATTGCACCGGCGATCCGGTGCGCGAGTCGGCCCAAATTGAAATCACCATGCCTTCCTGCGGATACTCCACGTTGCGGCGCGGCGGCAACACCGGCAGCGGCGCGGCGCCCGTCGATACGGCGATTGCGCTGCGCTCCAATTCGCCGTCGAACAAGTCGTCGATCTCGTCCTCGACCCGGGCGTAAATCAGCAGATAAATCAGTATTTGCACGATCAGCATGCTGCCCAGCAAGCCGAACAGCAGCCGGAAGCGAATCGATCTCATGACACGGGAATCCGGTAGCCGACGCTGCGCACGTTCTCGATGAACTCGTGCCCGAGTTTGCGGCGCAGGGAATGGATGTAGACCTCGACGGTATTGCTTTCCACCTCCTGGTCCCAGCCATAGAGTTTGTTGTGAATCTGCGTGCGGGTAAAGACCACCCCCGGCCGCTGCAGCAATATCTCCAGCAGCGCGAACTCTTTCGCCGACACATTGAGGAGCTGCCCATGATGCGCGACCTGACGAGTTGCCATATTGAGAGTCACATTGCGGTGCCCGAGAATGGTATCCGCCTGACCGGCACGCCGCCGCAGGATGGCGCGCAAACGCGCCACCAGTTCGTCGAAATCGAAGGGCTTGCAGACATAGTCATCGGCGCCGGCATTCAAGCCCTTGATGCGATCGGCGATCGATTCGCGCGCGGTCACGACGACGATCGGCAGCGTATTGCCGAGCCGCCGCAATTCGGCGAGCACTTGCGTGCCATCGCGGCTCGGCAGACCCAAGTCGAGAATCGCGGCGTCGTAGCGGCGTTCGGAGCAGGCAACGATCGAGGCATCCCCATCGTCGAGCCAATCGACGGAAAACCCCTCATCGGTCAGGCCGCGATGCAGCGCCCAGCCGATCATGCGATCGTCCTCAATCAGCAAGAGCTTCATTGCCTGTTCCATTGCGAAGGTTCTCTCACCGGCGCGACGGCTTTAACTGAATCTTAATTTGAGCGGTGCATGATGTCACGGTCGTCACCTCGATCATGCGGAGACTGAATCCAATGCTCAAACGAAGCGCCCTGCCGGCGGGTCTGCTGTGCCTCTCGGGAATCGCGTGCAGCGCGAACTCCGCACCCTACCTCATCGCCGAGAAGTGGCCGCTGGCCGGCGACGGCGGCTGGGACTACCTCGCGGTCGACGCCCATGCGCACCTGCTGTACCTGTCGCGCGCGACTCACGTCGCGGTTGTCGATACGCTCACCGGCAAATCCGTCGGTGACATCGCCGATACACCCGGTGTTCACGGGATCGCGCTGGCGCCGGATCTGGGGCGAGGATTTATCAGTGCCGGAAAGGCCGACCTGGTCAAGGCATTCGATTTGCGCACGCGCGAAGTGATCGCGAGCATCGCGGTCGGCGCGAAGCCGGATGCGATTTTGTACGAACCGCATACCCGGCGCGTGGTGGTGTTCAACGGGCACAGCGACAACGCCACCGTCATCGATGCGGCCAGCAATGCGGTGCTGGCGACCATCAAGCTCGGCGGTGGCCCGGAATTCGCGCGCACGGACGGTCTGGGCCATGTCTACGTGAATATCGAGGACAAGAATGAACTGGCGGCGCTGGATGTCGAGTCCCTCAAAGTTACCGCGCATTGGGCGCTGCCGGGTTGCGATGGCCCGAGCGGCCTGGCTTTCGACGTTGCGCATCACCGCAGTTTTTCTGTGTGCGCCAACGCGGCGCTGACCATTCTGGATACGCAGAGCGGAAAATCCATCGCGACGCTGCCGATCGGCAAGGGAGTCGATGGAGCGGAGTTCGATCCGGAATCGCAAAACGCATTCAGCGCCAACGGCGAGGGAACGTTGACGGTCGTGCATGAAATCGATCCGGACCACTTCGCCGTGCTGCAGACGCTCGACACCGCCAAGGGTGCGCGCACGATCGCCCTGGATGCGCAGACTCACCGCCTGTACCTCCCGACGGCGAGCTTCGGACCGGCGAAACCCGCGCTGTTGGACAGCCACCCCAAGCCGCCCATACTGCCCGGGAGCTTCATCGTGCTGGTGGTGACGCCGCAGGCGCTCACGCAATAGCCGACGAGAGGGTCAGGCGCAGCAGGAAGGACTTGAAATCCTCGGTCAGGACGTGGGCGCGCCGATCGAGAATGTTATGGCCGAGCAAGCCGAGCAGCGCGGTCGCGATGCCGATGGCGGTCGCGATCAGCGCCATGCCGATGCCGCGGCTGACCTGACCGGGGTCGGACACGCCCCCCTGCGCCAGCGCCGTAAAGGTTTCCATGATCCCCAAAATCGTCCCGAGCAGGCCCAATAGGGGTGCCGCGGTAATGATGGTGTCCAGAATCCAGAGCCGTGCGCTGACTCGCTTGTCGATCTCGATGAACAGCGCCGATGAATAGTCCTCCAACTGGTCGCGCGACACCCCGTTTTGCGCCTGGCGCGCCACGTAGCGCCGGACGGCCGCGCTGATCGGGTCACCTGCCTTCATATCGGCA
>JBARBX010000844.1:0-4152 GCA_049793535.1 Steroidobacteraceae bacterium
AAGGAGACGTATCCGCCCCGGGGCGACACCTGCGGATCGATGACGGGCGCAGCGCCGCGGGTCAGCCGGCGCAGTGCCGCGGCCGGCGGCGCATCCAGATCGTAGAGATAGAGGTTGCCGCCGAGAGTGAACAGCACGTGCCGCCCATCCGGGGCCCAATCGTAGTCGAGTATGCCGTGATAATCGGCGGTGCGCTCCCGCTCGCGCCGCGCCCGCTCGGCATCGGACAGATGCTCCTCGGGCACGAGCTGGGCGGAATTCACGCGCATCTCGAGCCGGCCGGTCTTGACCTCGTAGGTCCACAGGTCGAGCTGGTGCTGGTCCGTGGCGCGTCCGCGCAGCAGGCCCACTCGCCGGCCGTCCGGGGAGATTTTGACACCGCGCGGCGTCACGCCTAAGAGCGCGGGATCGGCGAAGATCCGTTCGATGGAGAGATCGCTCGCGGCGGCGGGCATGACGAGCAGCGTCAACAGCAGGCAGAGGATTCGGTGCATCGGTGCGGGGTCACTTGGCCGCGAGCGCCGTCGATGTTGCGAAGGCCTTCACATGATCGAGCTCCGGCCGCGATGAATGCGCGCCGTTGTCGGTCGATCCCAGCAGGGCCAGGTAGTAGCCCCGCGCCGTTGCCGTCTCGCCCAACGCTTCCGCGGCCCTGCCGGCGTTGTAAAGTCCGTTGAAGCGATTCGGGCTCAATTGCAGCGCCTCGTGGTATTCGGCCAATGCTTCGCGCGGCTTCCCCAATTCCATGAGCATGTCCGCGAGCATTTCACGCGCCGGAATGTCGACTTCGCCCTGACCCACCCTGTCCTGCAGATCGGCGCTGTCGCGCAGGCTTTTCAGTGCGTCGCCCGCGTTGTCTTCGGCAAATTCGGCCCAGGCCAGCATCTCGCCGCGCGCAATCCGCGTGCCCGTCGAGTCGGCGACATAGGCATGCGGTCCCTTGCGCATCTGCTCGTGCAGGGAATCGTATTCGGCGAGCGCCGCCCGCGCCTGCTTCGCGTCATGCAGATGCCCTGCGGCGATGGCGCGCGCCCAGTAGGTCATGGTCTGGGTCTGAGGAGGCGCGCCGGGGACGGGCTCGAGGGCCGCCGCGGATTTCCAATCGCGCATTTCCAAATCGAAAATGATCGGCAGCTTCGCGCGATAGTAGGGAAACATGCCGACCATGTAGTGATCGGCCATGTTCGGCATGGTCTCGAAGTGGGCGATCGCCGCCGCGGCATCCGCCATGACGGCTTTGGCCGCCGCGTCCTGCGCGCTCTGCAAGTAGGCGTACAGCAGAAAGTCGTCCGAGTGAAATTGATCCATGGCGCCGCTCTCGCCCCGCGCCTCGGCCGCTTGCGATGCGGCCACCGAGCCGCGATTGGAGTCGATGTCGGCCTGCCACATGCCGAGCCGCGCGAAGATATGCCCCGGCATGTGCACCGCATGAGGCCCCGACGGGGCGATCTCTCCGTAGTGCCGGGCGGCGGCGAGCCCGTCCTTCGCGAGCGAGGGCGTATCGCAGGCGTGGATGATGTAGTGAACCACGCCCGGGTGATCGGGATGCTTCGCAAACAAGGGATTCAGCACCGCCAGCGCCCGGTGTTCCTGAGCCAGGCTGGTGTCGTTCGGATCCTCCGCCGCCAACAGCGACAGCGCGTAGAACGCGCCGGCGTCGGTGTCCTCCGGATAGCGGGCATAGAGCTGCGCCATGGCCGCGGAGTAGCGATCGACCCGGGCCTGGTAGTCGCTCTGGTCGGGCTCATAAAAACCGCCAAGCGCGGCGATGTACTCGCGCTCGCGCGCGGTCTTGGCCGGATGCGTGCGCGCCACCTGCAACTCCTTGCGCCCAAGCGTCATGGCATCCGCGTCGGGGCGGCCCCAGATTTGATGGAAGACGCTCATCGCGATGCCCCAGTGCGCCATGGCGCAGCCGGGGTCGGCCTTCGCGATCCGCTCGAACTGCGGCCGGGCTTCGTCGTACCAGAAGTCATGGAGCAACGCGACGCCGCGGCTGAAAGGTGCGCGTACCGACGGCGAACAGGATACGGAGAAGGACACGTCGCCCAGCCGTTCGCCGGCGGGCGGGGCGGCAGGTGCGGCCGCCGGGGTCGCGAGGGCTGAGGCGGACAGAGCCATGAGCAGGGGTGTGAGCATCTTCATGGGCGTCATTCTACCTAGGACTTGTCTGACAGTCTTAGTCCGCTTTCAGGAGATAACCGCCGCCGCCGTTCAGGACTAGCCTTTTCGGGTCATGTGGAAGCAGCAGCATCGAACCGGCGCATCCTCGGGTAATCCGTGGCACGCCGTCTCCATCGTGACCACCAACGCCAGTTGTCACACGGCGCGCGCACTGCGCGGCATTCGTTTTCTGTCCGACGAGGCGCCGCGTCTGCCGCTGCCTCAATGCGTCGCGGGCAGTTCATGTCCCTGCGCGTACAAGCACTACGATGACCGGCGCGGACCGCCGCGCCGCAGCGAGGAACTCACCGGAATCCGCCGACCCAAACCGGGGCCGCAGGAGCGGCGCCAACAGCGGGGCCGCCGCAGCACTGATTTTTGAGCGGAGCGCCCCGGGCCGCCGGCGGCGACAAGGCTTAGAGCTTCACCATCGCGTGCCGCGGCACGGTGTTGCGTGTCAGCCCACCGCCGTCCGCTTCTTCTTGTCCACATCGTCGAAGGGCAGCGTGTGCGCCGTCGCGGGGCCCTTGACGTTTTTGCCGCGAATCTCGAGCCGGGTTCCGTGGACCGCGACCGGGACATCGAGGCGGGCGATGGCCATGGACTTGCCGGTCAGGCTCGACACCATGGCGCAGGTGACGACGCCGACTTTCTTGTTGCCGGAATACACCGGGTCGCCCATGTCCGCGGGCGCCTTGCCGTCCACCAATAGGCCGAAGATCTTGAAGCGCTCCTTGCCCTTCAGACGACTGTGCGCGTCGGCGCCGTTGAAATCGTTCTTGCCGGGACTGACGGTGAAGTCGAGCCCGAGTTCCCACAGGCTGTCGCCGGGCGGATCCTTGTCGAAGGGATACATTTGCGACATGTCGTAGGGATAGAACAACAGATAGCTCTCGACCCGCAGCCAATCCAGAGTCGTGAAGCAGGTGGGAATGATGCCAAGCGGCTTGCCCTCGGCGAGGATGGTGTCCCAGATGAGTCCCGCATCGTCGCCCTTGCAGAAGATTTCGTAGCCGCGCTCGCCGGTATAGCCGGTCCGCGAGATCGTCACGGGGCGGCCGAACAAGGTCGCCGGCATGTGATGGAAGTATTTGAGGTCGCGAATCCCGGCAACGTGCTTGGCGAGAAAATCGACCGCCACGGGGCCTTGCAGCGACAGATCGTGCAGGTCGTCGTCGACGATCATGGCAGCGTTGCGCCCGACGACGTACTTGGTCAGGGTTTCATGTCCGGCGCCGCTGCCGTGCACCACCATCCAGGAATTCGGACCCAGCCGATAGAGGATGCAGTCTTCTATGAAGTACCCGGCGTCGTTCAACATGCAGGCGTAGGCTGATTTGCCGGGATAGATCTTTGAGGTATCCCGCGACGACGCATAGTTCAGCACCGCCGAGGCATGCGGCCCAACCAGGTACATCTTTTTCAGGCCCGACACATCCATCAGCCCCGCCTTGGTACGGATGGCCACGTGATCTTGGGACACGTCCTTCGCATAGGTCCACGCCGTGCCCATGCCGTTCCAATCCTCGAGCTTTGATCCAAGTGCCCGATGCCGATCGGCCAGAACGGAAGTACGCCAACTAAGTGCCATGATTGTCTCCAGAGTGTGTCAATGGTTGTGCGCCCGCCGGAGTCATTCCGGCGCGGTGCCGGGGGTGGTGGGCGCGCCGTCGTCGAAAGGCGCCAGCCATTCCACCGCCGCATCTCGATAACGCGTCAGTCCCTTGTAGTCGACCAGCGCGGGGTGCAATTCCTTCAAGACGCGATGGACCCGGCGCGCCCATTTGGGCACCGTGGCCAATTCGCGCAAGCTGATCAGATAGCAGCGAATGCCGAATACAATGGCATTGCTGCGCGGCAGCCGCCACAGCCCCTGCAGCTCCACGCGCAGATGCACGAGATCGCCCGCGTTCTGCGCCGTCACGCTGGCGCGGTCCGGCCCCCACTTCGGATAATTTTCCGGCGAGGTGTCCAGGCGGGGGTGGACGG
>JBARBX010000845.1:0-5051 GCA_049793535.1 Steroidobacteraceae bacterium
GGGCGGGCGCGTGCAGCTCGACGATGTGCAGCGCGCCATCGACGCATCGCGCCCCGGCAATGTAGCAGGACGGCCGCTCCCGCCGATGCGCCGCGCGCTGGCGCGCGCCATGACCACAAGCCACGCCACCATTCCGCAGTTCACGGTCACTCGCGCGGTCGACTGGACGGAGTTGCAGGCCTTGCGCTCGAAGTTCGCCGCGAGAGCGGATCCGGCTGCACCGAAATTATCGGTGAACGATTTTCTGTTGCAGGCCCTTGCGCGGACCTTGATCGAGTTTCCCGCGCTGAACGCCACGTTCTCGGGCGACCCTGATTCAGAAGAGGCCCGGGTGCTCGAGGCAAGGGGCGCGCACATCGGCCTGGTGGTTGCAGTCGACGACGGCCTGCTGGTGCCGGTGATTCACGATGTCGAGCAACTGAGCCTGGCGGAGATTGCGCGCCGCCGTGAGGCCTGCGTCGAGCGGAGCCTCAAGGGGCGGCTGAGGCCTGAGGACGCCGGCGCCACGATCAGCATCTCCAATCTGGGCGCGGAAGGGCCGGACCGCTTCACGGCCATCATCAATCCACCGCAATCGGCGATTCTCGCCGTCGGTCGCGGGCGAGATTGCGTCGTTGTGAAAGACGGCGCCATGGTGGTGCGCCCGCTGTCGGAGCTCACGCTGACGGTGGATCATCGTGTGGCCGACGGGCGCCTCGCCTCGCAATTTCTCGCCAGACTGACCGAGGTACTCGAGGGCCGCGACTGGCGCTGGGAGTAATTGTAAATGATTCGAGGTTATCTATATAAGTATATAATTTTACGCAAATTAATCGTGCTCGCGCCTAGGTCCGTCAGCGCCGTGCCTGGAGTACCTTTCGAACGGCCGCGATGATTCTTTCCTCGTCGGGGATGACGTAGGCCTCGAGCGGTTCGCTGTAGGGTACCGTCGCATCGCGCGCGGTCACCTGCACGATCGGTGCCTTGAGCGACGAGAATCCATGTTCGGCGACATCGCCCGCAATGATGCCCGCAACGGTCGCGTGGCGCGGCGCCTGATCGACGAGTACCAGTCGCCCGGTTTTCGCCACCGATTTGAGGATGGTTTCCAGGTCGAGCGGTGCAACCGTGCGCGGGTCGATCACCTCCGCCTGGATCCCCTCATCGGCGAGCTTCTTGGCGGCGGCCAGCGAGCGCGGCACCATCCATCCGGTCGCAACGATGGTGACGTCGCCGCCCGAGCGGCGAATCTCGGCCTTGCCGAACGGCACCAGGTGTTCGCCGTCCGGCACCTCGCCCGGTTCGAGCGTGAGCAGGTAGTGATGCAGGAAGACCACCGGATTGTCATCGCGGATGGCCGTGGCCATCAATCCCTTGGCGTCGGCGGCGGTCGAGGGCACGACGACTTTGAGTCCCGGGACTCCCATGAACAGCGCGGTCAGGGAGCCGGTGTGCTGGCCCGCCCAGCCGCAGGCGAAGCCGAAACCGGCCTTGAGCACCAGCGGCACTTTCACCTGTCCGCCGGACATATAGCGGAAACGCGGCGCTTCGTTGACGACTTGATCCATCGCGACCAGCATGAACTCCGCCATGTACAACTCGACCACGGGGCGCAGGCCCGCCATTGCCGCGCCGATGGCGATGCCGATTTCCGCAGTCTCGGAAATCGGCGTGACCCGGACGCGGTCGTGCCCGTAAGCCTTGACGAAGTCGTGGTTCTCGGTGGTGGCCATGTTCTGGCCAAAGTACAGCACGCTCGGGTCGCGCCGCATTTCCTGATGAATGCCGGCATCGATGGCGGCGATAAAGGGTAGCGTTGCCATGGGTGTCGCTCCGGGTCAGGCGTAGACGTTGTCGAGTGCGGACTCGAGCTTGGGGTAGGGACTGTTGACGGCGAAGGTGACCGCTTCGTCCATTTCCTTCGCGACTTGCGCGACCAGTTCATCGGCCTTGGGCGGGCTGAGTACGCCGCCCTTGATCAACACGGCGCGAAAACGCGGCACGGGATCGCCGCGCAGCGCGGCCTCGTATTCTTCGCGATTGCCGAACACCGTGATCGCCTCGTGCTCCGGATAGTGCAGCGGTACGCCGGGCGGGGCAATGATGTTGCCGTGCGCCGACAGCCGGTAGACCTTCGATTCGACCAGCGTCGGGCCGGCACCGGCGCGCGCGCGCTCGACCGCCGCGCCGACGGCGGCGTACACGGCCAGTGGATCGGTGCCATCGAGCGTGACGCCCGGCATGGAGTAGGCCTTGGCTTTCACGGAAAGCGGCTCGCCGTTCGCGGCATTGGCGTCTTCCTGCGCGGTGGTGGTCACGACGTTGTAGCCGTTGTTCTCCATCACGAATATCACCGGCAGTTTCCACAGCGAAGCAATGTTGAGCGTCTCGTGGAAGGCGCCTTGTTTGGATGCGCCGTCCCCGAAGAAGCAGTACACCACTTCGGCTTGCTTGCGGATCTGCGCCGCCCAGGCGGCGCCCGCCGCGTGGGGGATGCCCGCGCCCACTATTCCTGAGGTGCCGAGGAAGCCGCGCTTGACGTCGGTGAGATGCATCGATCCGCCGAGACCCTTGCACAGGCCGTCCGCGCGGCCGTAGATCTCGGCCATCATGGCCTTCGGGTCGCTGCCGAGAGCCAGCGGATATCCGTGGCAGCGATACGTGGCGAGCGCCGCATCGCCGCCGCGGAAATGACACAGTGAGCCGACGATGGACGCCTCGGCGCCGTCGGCGAGGTGCGTATGTCCCCGGATCGCGCCGGGGTGCTCGGTGAAAGTGCGTTTCACGCGCTCTTCGAACTCGCGTATGCGCAGCATCTGAGTGAAGATCCAGATCTGCCGATCGGCGCTAAGTGCCTGCACGCTCATTGAATCCCCCTGACTTGTGGCGACCCTGCGTGCTCGACTGTAGCACCGGAAGATCCCATCCTCGCTTCCTTAAGAGTCTACTTCCGCTTCACCGGCGGTTGAGAGGGCCGCGGCGACCCTAATCCATGGGTGCTAGGATAACGATCATGGCCAGGATCATCGGCGCAATCGCCACATCGCACACTCCGACGATCGGCTTTGCCAAGGATCGACGCCTCGAGAACGACCCCGTCTGGAAGCCGATCTTCGATGCCTACGGGCCGATTCGCGCTTGGCTTGCCGAGAAGCGCGCGGACGTTTTGCTCACCGTCTACAACGACCACGTGACGTCGTTTTTCTTCGATCACTACTCGCCCTTTGCGCTCGGGGTCGACGATGAATACCGGCCGGCCGACGAGGGGGGCGGCGCGCGCAATGTGCAGCCGCTGACGGGTGCGCCGCTGCTGGCACGCTCCATCGCAACCAGCCTTTTTGCCGAGGAATTCGATATTTCGTTGTTTCGCGGCAAGTCCATCGATCACGGCTGCTTCTCGCCGCTGTCGATGCTTGCCGATCCCGACGGAAGCTGGCCGTGGAAGGTACTGCCGTTGCAAGTCGGTGTGCTGCAGTTTCCGCTGCCGACCGCCCGGCGCTGCTATCGGTTGGGAGGCGCGCTCGGCCGCGCCATCCGTGCATACCCTGAAGACCTCAACGTCGCGATCGTCGCGACCGGGGGTTTGTCGCACCAGGTTCATGGAGAGCGCTGCGGGTTCAACAACCCGGAATGGGACCATCAGTTTCTCGATCTGCTCGAGACCGACCCGCAAGCGTTGACCAAGCTGACTCATGCCGAATATGCCGAACGCGGCGGCTGCGAAGGCGCGGAAGTGATCATGTGGCTGATCATGCGCGGCGCTCTGACCGATAAAATCCGCCGGCTGCACCGCACATACTACCTCCCGTCCATGACGGCCATCGCCACGGCGATTTATGAAAATGACGAGGAGTATTCGCCCGTCGCACCGTTCCGCGACCTGCAGCTCGAGGGGGTGGAGCGGCTCGCGGGCACCTATCCGTACACGCTGGAGCGAAGCGCCAAAGCCTACCGGCTCAACCGGTTCCTGCACGATTTGACTATTCCGGAACACCGCGACGCGTTTCGAGGCAACGGCGATGCGCTGATGGCCGCGCATGGGTTGACCGCGGAGGAAGCTGATCTTGTGCGCCGACTCGACTGGCGCAAGCTCATTCACTATGGCGTCATCTTCTTCGTGCTCGAGAAGCTGGCGGCGGTGGTGGGCGTGTCGAATCTGCACGTGTACGCCGCCATGCGCGGCCAGTCGCTCGAAGAGTTTCAGGCAACCCGGAACGCCAAGATCGAGTATGGCGTCGGTGCCAGGCGCGGCGAGAGCGGCTGAGAATCGCCGCCGCCCGGCATGGTAGGAAGCTGCATGGCAATCCTCGAGCAGAGTTGGTCGACCGAACACCTGCAGCCCGACAAAGCGCTTACCTACTGGCGGGATGTGATCTGCGAAAACCTTCTGCAGATGCACATTCAGAGTTCGCAAGAGAGAGAGTTCTTCGGTTCCATTGAGAAACACGGGCGTGCAACTGATCGAGCAATACGGCCGCAATCTGACGATCGAGGCCGGAGACTGCCTGCTGATCGATTGCCTCGCCGGGTGGGGGTGCCACGCTGGCATCGGCCCTGGGAAACGTCACTGACTGGCGGAACTCTCGCGTTAGGATGCGATGGGCTTCGAAATATCCACCGAGCCGATGATGGCCTCCGCAACCTCGAATATTCGCTTGTTCTGGCCCATGGCTGTTTGTCGCATCAACGTATAGGCATCTTCTTCGGACAGCCTGCGTCCTTGCATCAATATCCCCTTGGCGCGCTCGATGGTCTTGCGTTCGGTCAGGGCGGTGCGGGCTGATTCGAGCTCGGCTTTGATCTCGTCGATTCGCCGGGATTGAGCCTCCACCACGTCGAGGATTGAATGCATGGGCTTGGGCATTCCGTCGGCCGGCGAGTCTACGTCCGTGACCAGCAAGGCGAAGGGTACGGACAGCTTCAATACGTCGAAGTCGATTGCATCGATATGTTCGACGCGCGCTCTGGCCTCATCGAGTTTGGCGCTGCAGAGGCGGGCGAGATCCTCGGACGCACCGACCTCGATGCCTCTCATTGCATCTATTCTCCGCGTCGCCACCTCGTACCAGGCG
>JBARBX010000846.1:0-2174 GCA_049793535.1 Steroidobacteraceae bacterium
ATCTTGACGGCGTGGATGGGCCAGTAATCGTTGGCCCCGAGCTTGATAGTGCGCGCGGCATTGCGCTCATCGCCACCGCGCGCGAAGACGAATATGGGCACTTGCGGCGCCTGCGCGCGCGCGCGCGCCAAGCGCGCCAGCGGGTCCGCCGCGTCGTCGCGCAGGCTGAATTCGACGATGAGCAGCAGCGCAAGGTAGCCCGCGAGGCGGTCGGGAGCGAGCGCGTCGAAGCTCGCGGCATTGAGGCAATCGGCATCCATTTTCGGAATCGCCCGCCGCACCAGCGCGGCGAGCCGCAGGCGCAGCTCGAGGTCGTCATGCACGACCAGACATCGGCCGGAGGCGCGCTTGAGCACGGGCAGCGAGATGGTGGGCTCGCGTCGTTCGGTGATTGGGGAAGGGTTGTTCATCATTGCCGGCTATTTTTGCAGGCGAAACGCGATGCGCAGTTTCGTGCTGACCGCGACGGGCTTTCCGGCCTGCAGCATCGGCTTGTAGCGCATGCGCGTCAGCGCCCTCGAGGCCGCGGCTTCGAAGGTCCCCGCGGGGGTTGCGTCCAGCACCTTGACGTTCGTGACCTTGCCGTCCGCCGTGACCAGAAAGGAAAGCTCGACCCAGCCCTCGACACCCCGGCGCAGCGCCCCGTCGGGGTAATCGAGTTCGAGCTGCTTGGTGCGGGTCAAGGAGGCTTCCGCCACCTCGGGCGGCCCGGCGTTCGCCAGCTTGACCTTCGCCAGGCGGTCGTTCAATGCGTTCAGATCCGCGGAGGCGCTTAAGGTCCCGGCGGCCTGCAGCAGCGCATCGGCTTTCGCCGGCTGATTGGCATCGAGCGCCGCCCGCGCCTGCAGCAGAATCTGTGCCTGAATGGCGGCGGAGAGCTTGGGCAGTGCGCTGTTCTTCGGATCCGCGGCGCGTAGCTGATTGAAGTAGAAAAGCGCGTTGTCATTGTCGGGTTCGGTCACCTTGCCCTGCGCCAGACGCGACTGCGCAAATTCGAGCGACTGCGGCTGCTCGGGCGCCGCGGCGGCCTGCGCCGCGCGGGCCGTGCTCAGGTCGTGCTGCAAGCTCGCCGTTGCGGAGGCCGGGAAGCCGGCGTTGTGCATGTCGGTCAACAGCCGGTCGGCGTCGGCGAAACGCCGCTGGTCGATGTCGGCGTGCAGCGTCTGCGACAGGCGCTTGAAGATATCCTGGGATTGAGTCTGCACCTCGGCGGGACTCGCGCCGGCGGCCCGGGCTTCGGCGAGGTAGTACGCGGCGCTGTCGTTGTGCGGTTCGAGCAATTTATCCTGGCTCAACCGGGTGTCGATCAGCTTGACCAGATTCGCGACGTCGAATTCCTGATGCCGGCGCCGAAGTTCGTCGCGCAACTGGGTCAGTTTCGCGCCGCTGAGCGATTTGCTGCGGGCCGCCTCGTCGATTAGCTGCGCCGCGCGGTCGAAATTCTGGGCGTTGATGGTCGCCAATATCTGCGCCGGACCGAGTTCGGCCTTCAAGGTTGCAATGCGCTGGTCGAGCGCCGCGAGGCGGCTGTCGCCGGGATTGATGCTGCGCGCGGTTTCCAGCGCCTGGAGCGCCACGTCGAATTTGCGTTCGTCCAGGTCGGATTGGATCCGGGCGAACAGGATCTCGGCGAGGCGTTGCAGGCCCTGGCGCGCTTCGCCGTTCTGGGGATCGAGGAGCAGCGCGTTTCGATACAGCGAGAGGGCGCTGCCCTCCGCCGGGTCGATGAAATGCCGATCCGTCATCGCCTGCTGTGCCTTCTCGACCAGAAGATCGACTTTCTCATCCGCGGCTGCGGCGGCGTTCGCGGCAGGGGCTCCCGCCGCGGCCGGTACTGTGGCGGGTTTGACGGACGCTTGCGGCGCGGGCTGCTTGAGGTCGGCGGCGGGTTTGCGCGCAGCGTCGCCGGGTTTTAGGACGACGTAGGTCACCGCGCCGGCGATGAGCATGACGGCGATGATGGAGGCGGGAATCCACGGAACCTTGCGCGCAGCGGAGGGCGCGTCGGACATGGCCGCCGCCGCATGCGCACCGTGCGCGGCCGAGCCAACCCGGCCGGGCTCGCTGGAATCGCCGAGCAGGGCGACGCGGGCATCGACTTCTTCGTGCGCCGCCTCGACCGCCTGTTTCAGCTTGTCGGTCTGAATGGGCACCGCGACGTGGGCGATGACTTG
>JBARBX010000847.1:0-10619 GCA_049793535.1 Steroidobacteraceae bacterium
CCATTCGCCTCGCCGTGTGCGGGGGAACCGTGTCTCCGCCGATCGACGCCACGCTGGCCATTCTTGGGAAAACCGAGTCGCTGGCTCGATTGAATCGGGCGCTCGCGATCTGGGGGACGTAGCCCGTTCAATTCCTTGACGAATTGGTGCCCCCCTGGTAACGTGCCGCGCCTCCATGTGGGGCCATAGCTCAGCTGGGAGAGCGCTTGCATGGCATGCAAGAGGTCGGCGGTTCGATCCCGCCTGGCTCCACCAGTTTTGATGCCGCGACTGATCGATTCTCTGGCCTGCGTCCCCATCGTCTAGAGGCCTAGGACACCACCCTTTCCCGGTGAGAACCGGGGTTCGAATCCCCGTGGGGACGCCAATTTTGACCCTGGCAATCGCCCGGGTTGCAGCAATTCCTGCAGAACGCGCGGCTATCGAGGCGAAGAAGAATGCCGCGGTCGAGCTGTTCCTCCGTTTCCACGCCACCCCGGCCTTTCGCGTTATCGTGATTGCCACCGCTGAAATTCACTAGGGCGCAGCCGAAATCGCGCGATATTGCCTTCGTGCAACCGCGCGATCTCGACAAGGACTAAGTCGCGAAACTGTTCAATATCTTCAGGGCGAACGAGCGGTACGGCCAGCGCATTGATCTCTTCAATTGTGGGTTTCAAGCCGCGGCGAACAACCTCACCGACGGCTTCGATGAGCGCGTCCCGGTATTTGAGACGAAATCGATCCGGCTCTGGGAGCGAATCGCGCACGGTTTTGTATCTGCGGCATGACCGCTCATAGGCCCAGACGAATACGTCGCGCAGCAGTTCCTCTCGAGTGTGCTCGTATACACCGATCAAGCCATCAATGTAGACCGACCCGGGTACGTCGATGAAAGACAGCGGTACGAGATTACTTTTGATGAGCAATATATTGGCGGCCAGTCGCGACGTGCGCTTGTTGACGTCGACGAAAGGCTGCAGGTAGGGCAATTGCACCATCAGGAACAACGACTGCTCGAACGGATCGCGAATCGCCGCGGCTTTGGCGAGCAGCAGCTCGAACATCTCGCTGATCAGTTGCGGAATCGCCGTGGGAATATAGCTCGAGGAGCTGACCCCAATCGGGGTCTCGCGCAAACGTCCGGCGTACGCGGGTTGGTCCAATAGGTTGTCGGCAAGCAAGGCGTGCAAGTTGGTGATGGTATAGCGATTGACGCCGATCTCATCCGCCGAAGCGACCAAGAGCTCAATCGCAGCCTTGTGATTGAGGATCATCTGGGTTTCTTTTGCGGCTATTGGCAAGCTTTCCAGGCCGTTAAGCGAAGCATAGAAAAGGTCTTGCGCGGCCAGAACGCGGGAAGCGTGTCCGACAAAGATCATGGCGGATGGTACCGAGAACTCTTTGGGCCGAGCGTCACGGCGGGGATTCTAAGACCTGCCGATTTGGGGGGATATCGGAGCGGACCGGTATATATCCGGCGGTCCACGCACGTGCCTCCGAGCCGCGAGGCAGTGCGGGAATTGATGCCGACGTTCTTTGAGTTGCTGCAACAAGAAAGGGAGCCGGCAGTTCGCGTTGTCTTGGGGCATTTTGTATTCGTTTACATTCATCCGTACTTCGATGGGAACGGGCGCCTTGGGCGCTTCCTCATGAACGTCATGCTGGCATCCGGAGGCTATCCATGGACCGTAATTCCGTTGGAAAGACGCGACGACTACATGGTGGTACTGGAATCTGCGAGCGTACAGGGAGACATCAAACCACTTTCAAAGTTTTTGGCCGAGATCGTCGGAATCGAAACTCACGGGGCCGCATGAACATTCAACTAAGAGGAGTATGCCGATGTCAGATGAGCGTTCAAATGGACTGATCCCAAGACCGGCGAGCCACGCAGTCGGGCAGGCATGCAGTCCTACCGAATCGAGGCGGGGAAGCTGGTGGAGACATGGCTCATCCTGCAACCACTGGGTTCGGCATGGCCCGACGCCATTGCGCAAAAAGCACTGGACGAGTCCGCCTCCCATCAAGTAGAGATGATCGAGATCAAAGTCCTCCGGCAGAAAAGCAGTCACCTAAGTCCGGTACTACCAAATCCCGGGGTCTGTCAGAAGATCTTCGTAGTATCATAAACCTATGGCCGCAATAACCCCCGCCGAAGCCCAGGCTTATTTCAAGCGTTGGGAGTTGGTCAAAGAGATGGAGCTCTCTGAGCTGCGCCGCACCTCTGTGGACACTAAGCTGCGCCAGTTGTCAGCTTTGATGGCGTCACGCAGTCTCTTCGGAGTCGATCCGGGGCGCGAGGACGGCACGCAGCTCGTTCGTGAACGGTGGGCTCGTCTTTGGCAGGCATCGGGTGGTTGATCGTGTCCCTGCCACACTGCTGGCCGCACTTGCCGACTTGGTGAAGTGGCTGGACGTCACGAAGACGCCATCGATGGTTATCGGCGGGGTCGCGGCTTCAGTGCTGGGTCGGCCTCGTCTGACGCAAGACGTCGATGCCCTCGCAATCCTCCCTGAAGCCGACTGGGCAAATGCGGTATCCACCGCTGCCAGTCATGGGATCCTTCCCCGCATTGAGAATCCGCTCGATTTCGCGCGCAGAAGTCGCGTCCTTCTGATGAGACACGCGGAATCCGGAATCGACATCGACCTAACATTTGGCCGCTTACCGTTCGAACAAACGGCGATCGACAACAGTGAGATTCACCATATCGGCGGCCTACGCGTGCGCTTGCCGCGGGTGGAGGATTTGCTCATCATGAAGGCCGTTGCGCGCCGGCCCAAGGACTTGCAAGACATCGAAGGCTTGCTTGCTGCGCACCCTGAGGCAGACGTTGTTGCCGTTCGGCAGTGGGTCCGCGAGTTCGCTACTGCCATGGCCATGTCCGACATGCTGGACGACTTCGACAAAGTGGTGGCGCGGAGTAAATCGACGCGCTGACCCGGAGACCCGAAGCTTGTTGATCAACTGATTCGTGACGATACCGCCACGCCGCGCGAATGGCTTAAGCCCATAAACCGCCTTAGGCTCCTTCACGGAGAGCGGCTCTGGCGGAGTTGTCAGCGCGCGCCGAGCTAGCTCGGAGATCATTTCCCCGATGGTCTTCCGTTCCCGCCTAGCCCGTTCCTTGGCGGCCTGCAGCACATCGTCAGCAATGTCGAGCGTCGTTCTCATGCATCAGATGCTAATACATCAAACATCACGGTTCCATTGCGTTTTCATACCGTCATCGGACGGTTTTCATCGCCAGAATAATCTGGCCGCGTACCGTTCGGAGCAGACGCATGTCTTCCGGACTGATGGGTTCCGGTTCCGGCAGGTCGCGGCCGACCAGAATGCAGGCGATCGGCGAGTTCTCTGAAAGGATGGGGAGAATAATAAAGCTGGTGGTCTGCGGACAGGCTTTGGTGAAGTACTGTGGAAGGCGCAGGGCGATTGTAGGAGTGAGAGCGTTCTGGATTTGTAAATCCGAACCGCGACGAATTGCGGCGGCGAACAGATCCCCAGGCGAGTCAATGTCTATTTCCAGCTGATTGGCCTGGACCTTCGTGATTGCTCCACACCACACGCGTGCGCGCATTTTCGGCGTACCCGCATCCCTCAGCAGCATGATGGAGCGGCTGTAGCCGAATCCCGTATGCAGGCATTCCAACGCGGTCAGTAGGATTGCGCTCAAGCTTTGTCGCTCGGCAATCAGCTGAGTAAGATCCTGGAGCCGCGAGAGCACCAGTTCGTGGCTGTTGGCGGGTTTCCCGACGGTATTGAGCTGGCCCGTCAGAGGGGCCGAGTCGTCGATCACACTACCTTCGGGAAAGCCGTCGTTGGCCAAGACGGGTTCAGGGATCGCAGCCTCCAGCAAAGCGCGGACCGGCGCCATCTGAGCATCAGCGGCGCTTATCCAACGATCGAACACCTCGCCCGTGACTCCGCCATCGGCAATGCACTGCCTGCGGACATCGGCGATCAGGGCGTCGCGTTCCGCGCCATGCCGATGTCTAAGGTGCTGTGCGGTGGTTTTCGCCAAAGCGACGATCCGGTCAAGGCGGTGAATCCTTTTCGCATCGGCAGGCGTGATGGTTCCCGTACCGAGCGACACGAGGGCGTCAGGGATTCCCCAGGAAATTAGTACTTCGTTGGTCAGGGTCTGCAGCGACATGCCGAGCACGTCCTGTGCCGCGCTTGCTTCGGTAGCCCCATTGACGACACGCCTGGATATTTCACGGAAACGATCCAGATCGATCATTACCAGCAGCAGCCTGGCAACGTTGCCGAGCAGCGCCGCGATCGCTGTCTTCTCCTTGTCGTCGGGCGCCAGTTGACGAGACATCTCTCGGGCAAGCAGAGAAGCCTGAAGGGCCTGAATCAATTCCGCCTTCAGGGCGACAGCGCGCTCCTTGTCCGGCAACTGATCCACGAACAGCATTCCGAGCGCGAGCAGCTTGACCTGTTCGAAGCCAATGACGACGATGGCCCGCGTGACGGTGGTGATGCCCGCACCCGAATGGAGCCGGTAGCCGGCGCTGTTGGCGATGCCGAGGATGCGCTGGGTGAGGTAGACGTCGGCGAGAATGATATTGCGCAATTCCTGGATCGACTCGGCGTTGGAGTTGGCCATGGCCACAATCCGTGCGATCGAGGTCCCGAGCCCCGGTAGCTGGGGATGCCGGCGCATCGCATCGAGGAGGGCGTCGCCTCCCCGCGTGGATCCAGGTGTAACCGCCATGCAGCTAGTATCCTCCCATCCGAGATTCTCGGCGCGTCTGGAGACACGCATCGCTTCAGGGAGTCCATACGTACTTTCCGTAAAGTGATCTCCCGAATCGTGTCGCAGGTCGCAGTTCGGCGGTGAACTGTGTGCGGCAGCCCAAGAATCAACGGCTTGCCTGTCAATACGCCACCGCCACCGCCGTTACCGTACCAAGAGACGTTCCACAGCGGTCCGTCCAAAAACCGCGCGTCGGCGTGGAATTACAACATTGCTCGGAGAGTACGGATCATGAATAAGAGACATGCGATTAAAATGGCACTTCTAGGCGCCACGGCCATGGTAGGCGTGGGAGCGGCACTGGATGCGGTTGCGGCCAGCCCGGCGACGGGAACCCTGTCGGTGACGGCAACCGTGGTCGATAACTGCGCGTTCACGACGACCCCGGTGGCTTTCGGCAACTATGATCCCGCAGTGGTCAATGCCGCGGGCGGCGCGAACCTGACCGGCACCGGTTCCTTGTTGGTAACTTGCACCACCGGCGACGCGATCTCGATCGATCTCGATCAGGGCGGCAACCCTGCCGGCGGCAGCAGCGCCACCGTGCCTTTACGGCAAATGGTTTCCGGCGGCACCAATTTACTGGCGTACACGCTTTTCTGGCCCTCTGCGGCGGGCGCGAGCGGCACAGTGACGGCCACGGTGTGGGGCACCGCGGGCGGGACGAGCTTCGGATATACCGCAACGGGAGTTCAGCAGACCATCAACGTTTTCGGCAGTGTGGCCAACGGGCAGAATATCCCGGCCGGCAGCTATAGCGATACGGTCAACGTGGCCGTGAATTTCTGATGCGTAACCTGCCGATCACGGCAATCTGTTTGGGATTGGCGGTCCTGGGGTGGTGCGGTAGCGCACCGGCCCGGGCCGGATCGTTTTCAGTCAATCCCATGCGGGTTGTCTTGTCCGCCGCCAAACCCGTAGCCGCACTCGAGGTGCATAACGATGGCGCTGAAGCCAGCGTTGTGCAACTCGAGCTGGTGGCCTGGACGCAGAGCGATAACGCGGACGTGTACGCGGAGACTGGCGAATTGCTGGCCACCCCGCCCATCTTGACCGTGCCGCCGGGCGGCTCGCGGGTGGTGCGGATCGGGCTGCGGCGCGCGCCGGACCGCGACCGAGAACTGACGTATCGGCTGTACATCCAGGAAGTCCCGCCGCCGCTGGCAGCCGATTTTCAAGGCATGCGCATGACGCTTCGAGTCGGCGTGCCGGTCTTCGTTGCCGCGGCCGCCAAACCCAAACCGCAGCTGCAATGGCGCATGGCCGCGGCCGCCGACGGCAGGATCAGATTGTCGCTGGCCAACCGTGGCAATGAGCACGTGAAGATCAACGATTTCGAATTGAGTCTGGCTGACGGTTCGCGTTCATCGGGGCTACAGAGGGTCTCGACCTATGTTCTTCCCGGGCAAAGCCGCAACTGGCTGATCAAAATGGACGGCTCCATCGCAGCAGGGTCGACGCTGCGCGTCAAGGCGCATACGGACGCCAACATCGAACTCGCCACCAGTCTCACTCTGGAGGCTACTTGAGCGTCAGACGGGCTTTGTTTCAGCCATCTGAGCGAGTGGTTTCAGACCAAAGATTCGACATAAGACCAAACAATGCCAGCCCGCGACCCCCGACTGCCGGGCTGCGCACGCCGCAAGCGCCGGCGATATGCGGCGCTGCTCCTGATGCTGGTACCCGGGCTGCTGGCCGCCGCAACCTGGTCCGAATACGACCGCCCGCAGGTATTTCCTAAGGTCATCGAAGTCCAGCCCCACCACAGGGCCGGGCGCGGGGTGCAGTTGCCGGCGAGCGGCAGTCGCTCGCGGTCAATGGTCCACCAACGGCAGCGGTCGGGCGTCGCGCCGCCACTCGAAAAAAACATTCGGCGGCACGATTCACCCCGATTGGCTGCACCGCTCGCTGCTCCGCCCAAAGTTGCGACTCCGGCCGTGGCAAAATCGGTGACTCCGGCGATCCCGCTGAAGCCGGTGAGCGAGGCCAACACGCCCGTGTGGCTCGACGTTGAAGTCAATGGACAGCGACTCGGGATCGCACTCCTGCTGCGCGATGCCGATGGGCACCTCTGGGCCCGCCGCGACGAGCTCGCCGCGTGGCGGCTGCCCGTGCCGAATGCCGAACCGTTCATGGACAACGGCGAAGCCTTCTACCCACTGGCCGCCTTGCCGGGTCTTAAGCACACGATCGATGAGGCCGCACAAGCGGTGGTCATTCGCTCGCCGGCGCGGCTGTTTCCCGAGACCATCATCAATGACCGGACATCCATCGCCCCAATTCCGGATCGCTCGCAGCCCGGTGGATTTCTAAATTATGACGTGGTCGTGGCGCACGCTACCGGCGAAGCGCCTGGTAACCCAGTGACACTCAACGGCCTGTTCGAGGTCGGGGCGTTCAACCGCTGGGGTGAGGCCACGACCACCGCGTTGCGTTCCAGCGAGGCCAATGACCCCGACCTGATCCGCCTGGACACCACCTTCACGCAGGATCGGCCCGAAATGCTCGCTAGTCTGCGTGTGGGCGACTCCATCAGCGGCATCAGTAGTTGGGGCGGTGCGGTGCATTTTGGGGGTGTTCAATGGAGCACCGATTTCACGACTCAGCCCGGTTTTGTAACGACTCCGCTCGCCGGCATTCGCGGCGAAGCCATCCTGCCCTCGACGGTCGATTTGTACATCAACAACGCCCTGCGCCTGCAAACGACCATACCTCCCGGTCCGTTCGCCATCGATGATCTGCCGGCGAACTCGGGGCAGGGCGATGCGCGCGTCGTGGTGCGCAACATGCTCGGCCAGGAGCAATCCATCAGTGTCCCGTACTATGTCAGCCCGTTGCTGCTGCGCGCGGGATTGAGCAGCTATTCTTATGAGATAGGCGCCGCGCGCGACAACTATGGCCTGACGAGCAATGACTACGGCCGCGGTCTCCTCGTTGCCACGGATCGCTATGGCTTCAGCGAGACCTTTACCGGAGAGGCGCACGCCGAGGTCCTGTCGGCTCAGCAGACGGCCGGCCTGGGCGGTGTGTGGCTGGTGCGCAGCTTGGGAGTGATGAACGCCGCCGTCGCCGCAAGTCACTCCGACCGAGGTGACGCGGCGTTGCTGCAGTTCGGCTTCGAGCGCCAATGGCACACCCTGGCCGCGGGAGGCAGCATCCGCTACGCCGAGAGTGCCTTCGTCGAGATCGGCATGGTGCCCACCAGCTTGCCGCCGGTTCGGCAAGTTCAGGCCTATGTCTCCCTGCCCGTACCCCAGCGCGGGTCGTTGAGCCTGAACTATACTCAGCAAGACTATCGAACCGCGGCGCCGGCGCACTTGATGTCGGTGCAAGCGAGTTGGCCCGTAGGTCGCCGCGGTTTCTTGGGCCTGACGGGGTTGAAGCCTCTGCGGGGCGGGGACGGTCCGCAGTTTGGGCTCAATTTCACCCTCGCAATGGGCTCTCGCTCCACCGCCACGGCGAGCGCCGTGCGGCAGGACCATGGCAACGAGACTCAAGTGCAAGCGCAGCAGAACCTGCCGGCCGGGACCGGGATGGGCTATCGAGTGATGGTTGGCACGGGGGCGTCGGACCAATTGGATGCGACAATGCAATACCAGAACGACGCCGGCACGTATGCGCTGCAAACCGCGCGCGTGGACGGAGAGACCAACACCTCGGTCGAAGCGCAGGGAGGGATCGCCCTGCTGAACGATCGACTGTATTTCAGCCGCAAGCTCGATGAGAGTTTCGCGGTGGTGCGAGTCGGCGACTTTGCCAACGTGCACATCTATGCGGACAACCAGGTCGTGGCCGAGACCGACGACACGGGCACGGCACTGGTGCCGCGGATTCGCGCGTATGAGCGCAATCCCTTGCGGATCGAACAGGCCGATCTGCCGCTCGATGTCGACATCGATACGCTCGAGAAAGATGCCATTCCGTATCGGCGCAGCGGCGTGCGGGTCGACTTCGATCTACATCGGTCCTTGGGCGCCTTGGTGACGCTGATCGAAGAGGATGGCTTGCCGATTCCGGTGGGCGCCGTCGCCGTGGTCGCCGGCAATGACACGGAATTTCCGGTGGGTACCAAGGGCGAAACCTACCTCGCAGGGTTGAGTCAATCCTCGCTCGTCCGCGTGAGCTGGCCGGGAAAGGCCTGCGAAGCGAAGATCGCGTTTACCCCGAGCGCAGACCCACTGCCGAAACTCGGGCCTTTGCTGTGCGCGCCGGTTGCACCATGACAACTGCCAGAGCACAGTCCGCAATGCTGGCCATCGGCCTATTGGCCGCCGTCCCCGCCGGCGCCGCGAGCTGTTCGCTGGGACTCATCAATGTCGTATTTGGAACGTACAACACCCTGTCCGCTTCGAGTCTCGACGGCGCCGGCAGCGTGAGCGTTACCTGCGATGTTGCTGATTCTTTTCAAGTCGCTCTGAGCAAGGGGCAAGGATCGTTCGCGGCGCGGCAACTGCAGAGCGGCGCCAATGTGCTCTACTACAATTTGTACACCGACGCGCTGCGCAGTTTGATTTGGGGCGATGGCACGGCCGGCACCACGCTCGTCAGCGGCAGCGGCACCGCCGCCACGTACACCGTTTACGGGCGGATACCGGGAGGGCAGAATCTCCCGGCTGGAAGTTACACCGATTCCATCACGGTCACGCTGGACTTCTGAGGCCGCGCGGCGCAAGGGCTGGTTGGACTACGGTTACCTCTGGCGCATTCGGGTGCCGAGACGCACGGACATTTCAATCTCTTCGGGTGCAAGTTGGGGCGGGAAGTAGGCACCCGATATATGTGCCGCATGCAGGCTGGCACCTTCCAATCGGCAGCTGCGCAGGTCGAGCCCGCGAAGATCGGCCTGGCGAAAGTAGCTGTCGGAGAAATCGATATTGGCCACGTCCACGCCGCGCAGATCGACGCCGCGAAAGTCGCACCCGCGAAGGTCGCTCGTTTCTCCCGCCTTACGACGCCGATTGAACTCCTCGCTGCCACCTTCGCGCAGCAGCAAGTACAGGGGATCGGCTGATTTGCGTGGTTTTCCGCCAGTCATTCGGAGAGTCATCGGCGCGGCAGCGGAAGTCTTGACATCTAATGGCGGGCTGAGTCTCCGATAGTTCAAAGCCGCGCTCAAGTTTCTGCCCGGGGCGCCGATTCCCCTCGTACGCACTATTGCTACGAGGCTCTGGATTATGTCAACGAACTCAATCGCGGCAGTGACCGCAACGAACAACCAGGCGACCGTGTGGGGCGCCGCTCGGACCTGGCAGTCAAGAGCAGCCGACGATGGCGACTCAAATTCTCGCAGCGGTCCAGTTCAGGGAGCAGGCGCCGGTGGAGGTACTCTCTTCTCTGCGCTGCTCGCGGCGCTGACGCAGTTCGTCCTCGACAACCCGGCGTCCACCAGCACCACCGCGGCCGCTGCCGCGCCTGCTGCGACCACGGCCGATGCCCCGGCGGCCACCGCGTCGACGAGTTCGACGGCAACGAGCAGCTCGGGGGGCTCGACGAGTCCAGCCGCCGCGACGAGTCCTGCTGCATCGACGAGTTCTGCCGCATCGACGAGTTCTGCCGCATCGACGAGCTCTGCCGCATCGACGAGCTCTGCCGCCGCAACGAGTTCATCGGGTTCCTCCGGCACGTCGTCGAGTTCACTCGCGGCCGACTTGCAGACTTTTCTGCACGATCTGTCCCAGGCGCTGCAGCAGGCAGGCGGTTCTCGTCACGGCCGCCACCACGGGGGTCATTCGGAGCGAATAGAAACCGACAACCTCCCGACGCCGCCGACTGCCGCCAGCACGTCCACCACCACTGGGGCCGGTGCCAGCGCCGCGGCCACGGCAGCTTCCACCGCGACGACCCCCGCCCCCACGGCCAGCACAGCCGCTG